>MGTY01000019.1 GCA_001799695.1 Elusimicrobia bacterium GWA2_69_24 | reverse complement strand
CGCTACTTCAACGTCTTCGGCCCGCGGCAGGACCCGAAGTCGGAGTACGCCGCGGTGATCCCGCGCTTCATCCTGTGGGCGCTCCGCGGCCGGCCGCTCGAGGTCCACGGCGACGGCACCCAGTCGCGTGACTTCACGTACATCGACAACGTCGTCGAGGCCAACCTGCTCGCGGCGCGGGCGCCCGACGCGGCGGGCGAGGTGTTCAACGTCGGCTGCGGCGAGCGGGTGACGCTCCTGGCGATCATCGCGACGCTCGAGGCGATCCTCGGCCGGGCGCTGGCGCGGCGCCACACGCCGCCGCGCGCGGGCGACGTGCCGCACACGCTCGCCGACGTGTCGAAGGCCAAGCGGCTCCTCGCGTACGCGCCGCTCGTGGGCTTCGACGAGGGCTTCCACCGCACCGTGGACCACTTCCGGGAGGCGCTGACGCGCAAGGGGAGGGCGGGCTGATGCGCCGAACGGCCGTCGTCGTGTGGTGCGCGATGGTCGTGGCTTCCCTCGCGGCGGGGCCCGCCGCCGCCCAGGCGCCCCGAAGCCTCGTGGTCCAGACGAGCGCCGAGCCGCCCGGGCTCGACCTCACCGCGAGCCCCGCGTCCGCGATCGCGGCGGTCGTGCACTACAACATCCAGGAGACCCTGGTGAAGATCGACCGCCAGGGTCGGCTCGTGCCGTGGCTCGCCGAGCGCTGGCACACCGCCGACAACCGGAACTACACGTTCTTCCTCAAGCGCGGCGTCCGCTTCCACAACGGGCGCGAGATGAAGGCGGCGGACGTCCGGTTCGTGTTCCAGCGCGCGATGAACCCCGAGACGAAGCACCCGCACCCGAAGCACTACGCGAGCATCCGCGACATCATCGTCACGGACGACTACACGGTCACCTTCGCGCTCAGGGACGTCGACGCCTCGTTCCTGCTGAACCTCGCGCGCCAGGGCTCGGTCATCTACCCGCGCGAGGCGGTGGGCACGTTCAAGAGCGAGCCGATCGGCACGGGCCCGTTCACGCTCGCGCAGTGGGTGCGCGGCGACCGGATCGTGCTCGCGCGGAACCCCGACTACCACGTCCCGGGGCTGCCGAAGCTCGACCGGGTCACGTACCGCTTCATCGCCGACCCGAACGCGGTGCTCGCCGCGCTCAAGGCCGGCGACATCGACGCCTCGATGTTCGGCCTCGGGCCGGAGCACGTCGGGGAGCTGCAGAAGGACCCGCGGTTCAGGGTGATCGTCGGCGACACGACCAACGACGTGATCCTCGCGATGAACAACTCCCGCAAGCCCTTCACGGACGTGCGCGTGCGTCGCGCGCTCACCCACGCCAGCGACAAGCGGGAGGTGGTCCGGGGCGCGATGTTCGGGCTCGGGCGCGTGCTGGGCAGCAACGTGGACCCGCTCAACCCGTACTTCGTCGACCTCGCCGGGGCCGTGCCGTACGATCCGGCGAGGGCGAAGAAGCTCCTCGCCGAGGCCGGCTACCCGAACGGCTTCGACGCGGTGCTCAGGGTCTCGCCGCAGTACTACTACACGGTGCGCACCGGCGAGGTCCTGACCGACCAGCTCAAGAGAGTCGGCGTCCGCGTGCGCATCGAGCAGATCGAGTGGGGGCAATGGATCGCGCGCGTCTACCGGCAGGCCGACTACGACCTGACGATCATCGGCCACGCCGAGCCCTGGGACATCAACAACTACGCGAACCCGACGTACTACTTCCGTTGGGACAGCCCGAAGTTCCAGGCGCTCTACGCGAAGTCCGAGGCCACGCTCGACGGCCCCGCCCGCCGCGCGCTCTACGGCGAGATGCAGCGCCTCCTCGCCGCGGAGGCCCCGGTCGTCTGGCTCTACGTGCATCCGCGGCTCGCGGTCACCAAGGCGGGCGTCACCGGGATCTGGAAGGACCTGCCGCTGCCGGCCCTCGACCTCTCCGAGGTGGCCTGGGCCAAGTAGCGGCCGGGCCGGCGCGGCGTGCGTCGCTACGTCGTCCGGAGGGCCGCGGCGACCGCCGCGACCCTCTGCGTCGTCTCGGTCCTGATCTTCGTCGTGGTGCGCGTGCTGCCAGGGGACCCGGCGCTCATCATCATGGGGACCGAGGGGAGCCCCGAGGCGGCCGAGCGCCTCCGCGAAGCGCTGGGCCTGAACCACTCGCTGCCCGTCCAGTACGCGGACTGGCTCGCGCGCGCCGCGCGCGGCGACCTCGGCGTGTCGATCCAGTACGACGTGCCGGTCGGGCGCCTGATCGCGAGCCGCCTGCCCGTAACCGCGCCGCTCGCGCTGATGGCCGCGCTGCTCATGCTCGCCACGGCGCTGCCGCTCGGGCTCTACGCCGCCACGCGCCACCGGCGCGCCGGCGACTACCTCGCGATGGTGGTCTCCCAGCTCGGCATCGCGATTCCGTCGTTCTGGGCCGGCCTGCTCCTGATCCTGCTCTTCTCGGTGCGGCTCGGCTGGATGCGGTCGGGCGGCTTCGACGGCTGGTCCGCGGGGTTCTGGCCCGGCGTCACGGCGCTGCTGCTGCCGGCCGTCGCGCTCGGGCTGTTCCAGGCGGCGGTGCTCGTGCGCGCGACGCGCTCGGCGGTGCTCGACGTCCTGCGCGAGGACTACGTGCGGAGCGCGCGGGCCAAGGGCGTGCCCGAGGCCGTCGTCATCGGCAAGCACACGCTCCGCAACGCGCTGATCCCCGTCGTCACCGTGGCCGGCGTCCAGCTCGGCCAGCTCGTCGCGGGCTCGATCATCCTGGAGTCGGTGTTCGCGCTGCCGGGCCTCGGGCGGCTGGCGCTCGGCGCGATCGGCGCGCGCGATCTGCCCGTCGTCCAGGGCGTGACGCTGTTCGTCGCGGCGCTGATCGTGCTGATCAACTTCGCGGTCGACCTCCTGTACGGGTTCCTGGACCCCCGGATCCGGTACGAGTGACCGCGATGCGCCGGCGCCGGCCGCTCCGCCACGTGACGTTCGCCCTCGGCGCCGCGCTCGCGCTCGCGCTCGTCCTGACCGCGGGGCTCTCGCTCGTCTGGACGCCGGCCGACCCGCTCGCGATGGCGATCGGGGCGCGCCTCGAGGCGCCGAGCGGCGCCCACCCGTTCGGCACCGACCACTACGGCCGCGACGTGCTCTCGCGCGTCATGCGGGGCGCGATCACCTCGATCGCGGTGGGCGTGATCGCGGTCGCGATCGGCGCCGGCGCCGGCGTCCTCCTCGGCCTGCTGGCGGGCTGGGTGGGCGGCTGGCCCGACGAGGGCTGCATGCGCGTGATCGACGCCGTGCAGGGGTTCCCGGCGATCCTCTCGGCGTTGCTCTTCGCCGCCGTCTTCGCGCCGGGCGTCGCGATCAGCATGGTCGCGATCGGCATCGCGTTCGTGCCCGCCTTCGCCCGGCTCACGCGCGCGAGCGTCCTCGCGCTGCGCGAGCGCGAGTTCGTGATGGCCGCGCGGGCGCTCGGCGCGGGCGACGCGCGCGTGATCGGCCGGCACCTCCTGCCGAACACGCTGCCGCCGCTCGTCATCCAGGCGACCACGAGCTTCCCCGTGGCGATCCTCGCCGAGGCGGGGCTCGCCTACCTGGGCCTGGGCACCCAGCCCCCGCACCCCTCGTGGGGGCTCATGCTCAAGGAAGCGCAGAATTTCCTGTCGCTCGCCCCGGCGCTCGCGATCTTCCCGGGCGGGGCGATCGCCCTGACCGTGCTGGGCCTGAACCTGCTGGGCGACGGCCTCAGGGACCTGCTCGACCCGCGGGGCGGGTGAGACGGGTCGGGCGGGCACCTGCGGGTGTCCCGGGAGCCGGGGCGGAGCGATGAGGCGTTTGACTTTTACCGCACTGTGTCGTTATGGTATCGGTTGGTCTCGGCGCAGCCTCGCTGACATTACCGCCAGCGAATCCAGGGTGATGCGCCTCGGAGAGAGCACGACATGAAGGTTTTCAGCGCCTCGTTCACGCTATCGAGTGAGGAGCGCACGGAGGTCTCAGACATCACCAAGCTCGTGCGGGACGCGGTTCAGCAGTTTCCCGTCTCGACGGGCATCGCCCTGGTCAACACGCTGCACACGACGTGCGCGCTCTTCGTCAACGAGTTCCAGAGCGCGCTGATCGACGATCTCAAGGCCCTCGCCGAGCGGCTCGTGCCCGAGCGGCAGGGCTACCGGCACGACGACCCCCGGGTCTCCGACTGCGAGCGCGGCAACGCCCACTCGCACCTGCGGGCCGCCCTCCTCGGGCGCAACATCGCCGTCGCGCTGAACCACGGCGAGCTGACGCTCGGCCGCTTCCAGTCGATCATCTTCGCCGAGTTCGACGGTCCCCGGCGCCGCGAGGTCTCGGTCCAGGTGATCGGCGAGTAGGCGCCGGCCCGCCGCCGCCCGCCCCCCCCTCCCGCTCTCCGTCGGCCGGCCGTCTCGTTTGGCTTGACCTGCGGGCCTGTTGTGTTCAATTATTGAACGCTCATCCATGGAGCGTAGCGACGAGCGTCATCTCCAGATCCTGACCGTCATCGGCGAGGCCGACTCGCTGACCCAGCGCGCCCTCGCCCAGCGGCTCGGCGTCGCGGTCGGCCTGACGAACCTCTACCTCAAGCGGCTGGCGCGCAAGGGCTTCATCAAGATTGTCGAGTTCCCGCGGAAACCCCGACCCCGCCGCCGGCTGCGCTACCTCCTGACCCCGCGGGGCCTCGCCGAGAAGACCCGCCTCACGTACCAGTACATGGACCGCTCGCTCGCGCTCTACCGGCTGGCCCGCGCGACCCTGCGGGACGCGCTCGCGCACCTGCCGCGGAGCGGCCTCCGGCGCATCGCGCTCTACGGCACGGGCGAGGCCGCGGAGCTCGCGTACCTCACGCTCCGGGAGGCCGGCCTCGAGCCCGTGGGCGTGTTCGCGCGGAACGCCGAGGGCGTCTTCCTCGGGCTCACGGTGCGCGACTGGCGGGAGCTCGCGACCGCGGACGTGGACCGGATCGTCGTGGCCACGTTCGACAAGCCCAAGCTCCACGTGCCCGACCTCGTGGCGCTCGGGATCCCCGCGGAGAAGCTGCTCACCCTCTCCCCGCCCAAGAGGACCAATGGAGCTCACTGACGCCTCGATCCTCGTCACCGGCGGCACCGGCTCGTTCGGCACTCGGTTCGTCGAGACCGTGCTCGCCCGCCACCGCCCGCGCCGGCTCGTCGTGTTCAGCCGCGACGAGCTCAAGCAGTCGGAGATGCAGGGGCGCCTCCGACACCCGGCGCTCCGGTTCTTCATCGGCGACGTCCGCGACCGCGAGCGGCTGGTCCGCGCCATGCACGACATCGACGTCGTGGTGCACGCGGCGGCGCTCAAGCAGATCCCGGCGTGCGAGTACAACCCGTTCGAGGCGATCCAGACCAACGTGATGGGCGCCAAGAACGTGGTCGACGCGGCGATCGACTCGGGCGTCGGGCGGGTCATCGCGCTCAGCAGCGATAAGGCGGTGAACCCGCTCAACCTCTACGGCGCGACGAAGCTCTGCGCCGAGAAGCTGTTCGTGCAGGCGAACACCTACGGCTTCGTGCGGGGCACCACCTTCGCCTGCGTCCGCTACGGCAACGTCATCGGTAGCCGCGGCAGCGTGATCCCGCTCTTCCAGGCCCAGCGCGCCAACGGCTCGGTGAGCGTCACCGACCCGAAGATGACCCGCTTCTGGATCACGCTCCAGCAGGGCGTGGACTTCGTCGCCCGCTGCCTCGGCCTCATGCGCGGCGGCGAGATCTTCGTGCCGAAGATCCCGAGCACCCGGATCATGGATCTCGTCGAAGCGGTCGCGCCGGGCTGCCGCGCGGAGTTCGTCGGGATCCGCCCGGGCGAGAAGCTCCACGAGATCCTGATCTCCGAGGACGAGGCGCGCCAGGCGCTCGAGCTCGACGACATGTTCGTCGTCGAGCCGCTCTCGCCGAGCTGGGCATACCCCCGCCGGACCGAGGGGCGGCGGCTGGCGGCCGGCGCGAGCTACGCGAGCGACACGAACGACCACTTCCTGACGTCCGCGGAGATGCGGAGCCTCGTCGATGGGTGAGCGGCTCGCCGTTCACGGCGGCCCACCGGTGCGTACCGCGATGCTACCGTACGGACGCCAGACGATCGACGACGCCGACGTGGCCGCGGTCGTGGAGACCCTGCGGGGCGACTGGATCACGACGGGGCCGCGGGTCGCGGAGTTCGAGCGGCGCGTGGCGGAGCGGCTCGGGCTTCGCCACGCGATCGCCGTGTCCTCGGGCACGGCCGCGCTCCACACGGCGGCCTTCGCCGCGGGGCTCGGTCCGGGGCACGAAGTCGTCGTCCCGGCCCTCACGTTCGCGGCCACGGCCAACGCGATGCTCTATGTCGGCGCGACGCCGGTCTTCGCCGACGTCCGATCGGACACGCTCACCCTCGATCCCGCCCGCGTGCGCGAGAAGCTCACGGCTCGGACCCGGGCGATCGTCGCGGTGGACTTCGCCGGCCACCCGGCGGACCTCGACGAGCTGCGGCAGCTGGCGCAGACGCATGGGCTCGTGCTGCTCGACGACGCCGCGCACGCCCTGGGCGCCGAGTACCACGGCCGCCCGCTCGGACGCCAGGCGCACCTGACCACGCTCAGCTTCCATCCGGTCAAGCACGTGACGACCGGCGAGGGCGGCATGGTCGTGACGGACGACGCCGGGTTCGCCGAGCGGGCGACGCGCTTTCGCAACCACGGGATCACCTCGAGCGCCGGGGAACGGTTTCGGAGCGGCGAGTGGCTCTACGAGATGGTGGATCTCGGGTTCAACTACCGGCTGACCGACGTGCAGTGCGCGCTGGGCCTCTCGCAGCTCGCCAAGCTCGACCGGTTTCTCGCCCGCCGTGAGGCGATCGCGGCCCGCTACCGCGCGGCGCTGGGAGGGCTCCCGGGCGTCGCCCTCCAGGCGGTGACGCCCGGCGTGCGGCACGCGTGGCACATCTTCCCGCTGCTGCTCGCCCTCGAGCGCCTCGCGGCCGACCGGCGCGCGATCTTCGCGGCGCTGCGCGCCGAGGGCATCGGCGTCAGCGTCCACTACGTCCCCGTGTACTGGCACCCCTACTACCAGCGCCTCGGGTACCCGAAGGGGCTCTGCCCCGTGGCCGAGCGCGCGTACGAGCGTCTGCTGACGCTGCCGCTGTTCCCCTCGATGGAGGACCGCGACGTGGACGACGTCGTCGCCGCGGTGGTGAAGGTTGTCGACCACTTCGCGCGCTGAGCACCCGCGCGTCGTCCTGCGGGCCGATGGTGGGCGGGCCGCCGGGCTCGGCCACGTGCGCCGCGCGGAGGCGCTCGTCGAGGCGCTCGCGCCCTGGGCCGAGTGCCGGATGCTCGTCGACGAGACCGAGGGGCTCGGGCGCGCCCTCGAGGTTGTGCGCGATCTCACCGCGGTCGCGCTGGTCGTGGACAGCTACCGCGTGTCCCCACGCGAGCTCGAGGCGGCGCGTGGGCGCGTGCGGCTCACGGTGCGTGTGGACGACGCCGGCCGTTTTCCCCTGGCGGCGGACATCGTCGTGAACGCGGCCCTCGGCCTGGCCCCGCCGCCGCCGGCTCGGGGCACACGCTACCTGCTCGGACCGCGCTTCGCGCTCCTCGGGCGCGTGTTCGCGGCGGGGCCCGCGCGGCCGGCGGGCCGCGACGTCGAGCGCGTGCTCGTGGCGTTCGGCGGCGCGACGCCGGCGGCGCTGGTGGCGCGCGTGGCCGGCGCGGTCCGCGCGGCGTTGCCCCGGGCGGCGCTCGACGTGGTCGTCGGGCCGGCGGGCGACGGGGCCGAAGCGGTGCGGGCCGCGCTCGGCGTCCTCGACGGCGTCACCCTCCGGGTCGCGCCCGAGTCGCTCCGCCCGCTGATGCTGGCAGCCGACCTCGCGGTGTCCGCGGGCGGCGTGACCGCGCTGGAGCTCGCCGCGACCGCGACGCCGACGGTCGCGGTCTGCCTGGCGCCGAACCAGCGGACGAACCTCGACGGCCTCGCCGCCACGGGCGCGCTCGTCGTCGCCGGCGACGCGGACGACCCGCGCCTTGTTGACACGGTGCGCGCGGCGGTCGCGGCGCTCGCCGCCGAGCCCGAGCGCCGACGGCGCCTGGGCGCGCGCGGGCGCGCGCTCGTGGACGGGCTCGGCGCGGCCCGCGTGGCGGACGAGATGCGCGCGCGCCTCGGGGCGGCGACGCCGGTTGGGGGCCGGCCGTGCTGAGGCTCCGGATCGGCGAGCGCTGGATCGGCGACGGCGAGCCGTGCTTCGTCGTCGCCGAGGCCGGCGCGAACCACAACCGCGACCTGGGGATGGCGAAGGAGTTGATCGCGGTCGCGGCGGCGGCGAAGGCCGACGCGGTGAAGTTCCAGACCTACTCGGCCGAGACGCTCTACTCGAAGAAGACGCCTCGGTTCACGTACCTCGCGGGGCTCACCGACGCGAGCACGTGGGATGTGATCAAGGCGATCGAGCTGCCGCGCGAGTGGCAGCCGGAGCTCGCCGCCGAGGCGCGCCGCCACGGTCTCGTCTTCCTGTCCACGCCCTTCGACCATCGCGCGATCGACGAGCTGGACGCGCTCGGCGTCCCGGCGTACAAGATCGCGTCGTTCGAGATCGTGGATCTCCCGCTGATCCGTGACGCCGCGTCCCGCGGCAAGCCGATGATCCTCTCGACCGGGCTCGCCACCTACGAGGACGTCGAGGACGCGGTGGGCACGTGCCGCGGCGCCGGCAACGACCAGATCGCGCTGCTCCAGTGCGCCTCGCTCTACCCCGCGCCGCCGGCTCGCATGAACCTCCGCGCCATGGAGACGATGCGGCGCGCCTTCGGCGCCGTGGTGGGCCTGTCCGACCACACCCTCGGGATCCACGTCGCCGCCGCCGCGGCGGCGCTCGGCGCGTGCATCATCGAAAAGCACTACACGCTGAGCCGGAAGCTCAAGGGCCCCGACCACCCGTTCGCGGTCGAGCCGAAGGAGCTCGCCGAGCTCGTGGGGCAGGTCCGCGAGGTCGAGGCGGCGCTGGGCGACGGGCGCAAGGCCGGCCCCGCGGCGGACGAGCTCGAGATGCACGAGAAAGCGCGCCGGAGCCTCGTGGCGGCGTGCGCGATCCCCACGGGCACGCGGATTGCGCGGGACATGGTGACGATCAAGCGGCCGGGCTACGGCATCAAGCCGAAGTATCTCGACCTCGTGATCGGCCGGGTGGCGAAGGCCGACATCGAGGAGGACACGATCCTGACGTGGGATCTCGTGTGAGCGCGGCCGGGATGCGCCTGCGTCCGGCGGACGCCGGCGACTGCGAGGCCCTCTGGCGCTGGCGGAACGACCCGGAGACGCGCCGGGCCTCGTTCGACGAGCGGGAGGTGCCCCTCGACGTCCACGCGCGCTGGTTCGAGGGCGTGCTCGGGGACGCCGACCGCCGGCTCTACGTGATCGAGGTGGAGGCGGCCGCCGTGGGCATGGTCCGGCTGGATCTCCAGGGTCGGGCGGCGGTCGTGTCGATCAACCTCGCGCCGGAGTGGCGGGGGAAGGGGCTCGGGCTGGAGGCGCTCCGGCGGCTGGGCCGCGAGGCGTTCGACGTCCTCGGCCTCGAGCGTCTGATCGCGCGCGTCAAGGGGCAGAACCTGGCGTCGCTCGCGACGTTCGAGCGCGCGGGATATCGGCCGAGACCCTCCGGCGCGGCAGGCCCGACGGTGGAGCTCGTCTGCGAGCGACCCGCGGCGGGGGCGCGGCCGTGACGAGGGCGTCGGCGCGCAGGTTGTGCGTGATTCCCGCCCGGGGAGGGTCCAAGCGCTTCCCGGGGAAGAACCTGGCCCGGTTCGAGGGCAAACCGCTGGTGGCGCACGCGGTGGACGTCGCGCGCAGGAGCCGGCTGTTCGACCGCGTGGTGGTGTCGACCGAGGACCGGGACATCGCCCGCGTGGCGGCGCGGGCGGGCGCCACGGTCCACCGGCGCAGCCGGCGCCTGGCGAGCGACTCCGCGCGGGTCGTGGACGTCTGCCTCGACGTCCTGGACGACCTGACCCGCCGCGGCGAGCGCTTCGGCGCCTTCTGCGTCCTCCTGCCGACGTCGCCCATGCGGACGGCGCGCCACGTGCGGGAGAGCTGGGCGCTCCTCGACCGGCGGCGCGCCGACGTGGTGATGTCGGTGGTCGAGTTCCCCCACGTCCCCTGGTGGGCGGTCCGCGAAGCGCGCGGCGTCCTGCGCCTGGCCTTCGGGCCCCGGTTGCTGAGAAGCCGCTCCCGGCTGCCCCGGCTCTACCGGCACAACGGCGTCGCGCTGTGGGCGCGGACGGACGGGTTCCGCCGCGCGAAGGAGTTCTACGGACGTCGGGTGGTCGCGTACCACATGGACCGGGAGTCGTCGGTCGACGTCGACCATCCCCTGGACCTGGAATTCGCGACGTTTCTCAGGCGAGGGCGCAAGGCATGAGACACAGCGTGATCGGCAGTCGCCCGTGCGGGGACGGCCACCCCGTGTTCATCGTCTTCGAGGCGGGCCCCACCCACCACGGGTTCGAGTCGGCGCGGCGGCTCGTGGAGGTGGCGGCCGAGGCCGGCGGCGACGCGATCAAGTTCCAGATCCTGGACACGGACCGGCTGATGGGCCAGCGGGACGTCGCGATCACGTACAAGGTCCTCAACGCCGACGGGTCCGTCGAGGACGTCACCGAGCCGCTCGAGGTCATCCTGCGGCGCCGGGAGCTGACGCGGGCGGAGTGGGCCGAGCTCAAGCGCTACGCGGACAAGCTCGGCATCACCTTCTTCGCCACCGTGGACTATTCCGAGACCCTCGATTTCGTCCGGGAGCTGGGCTGCCACGCGGTCAAGGTCGCGTCCGGCGACCTCAATCATCACCCGTGGCTCGCCCGGGTCGCCGCCAGCGCGATCCCGGTGATGATCGACACCGGCTCCTCGACGATCGGCGAGATCGAGCGGGCGGTGGAGATCATCACCGGGGCCGGCAACGACCGCATCATCATCCACCACTGTCCGTCCGGGTATCCGGCGCGCCTCGAGTCGATCAACCTGCGGATCATCCCCACGCTCCGGCAGATGTTCGAGTTCCCGATCGCGTTCTCCGACCACACGCCCGGCTGGGACATGGACATCGCCGCGGTGGCGCTCGGCGTCAACATGGTCGAGAAGACGCTCACGCTGGACCGCCGCACGCGGAGCCCCGAGCACATCATGTCGGTCGAGCCGCACGAGGCCGCCGCCTTCGTCCGGGCGATCCGCGACCTGGAGGTCGCGCTGGGCCGCGCCCGCCGGATCATGTCCCCGGAGGAGGCCCAGGGGAAACTGAAGGCCCGGCGCAGCCTGTTCGCGGCCCGCGATCTCGCGCGCGGCGCGCGCCTCACGGGGGACGCCGTGGACTGGCGGCGGCCGGGGACGGGGATCACGCCCGCGGAGCTGCCGTACGTGCTCGGGCGCACGCTCGCCCGCGACGTCGGGCGCGGGACCATGCTCGCCTGGAGCGACCTCGCGTGAATCTCGGCATCTTCGTGATGCGGCGGAATTACTTCAAGCACTTCGCGGGGCTGATCGAGCATGCGCTCGCGCGAGGCGACCGGGTGACGCTCCTGTGCGACCACCGCGGCGTGAACACGCCGCGACGGGGGCCCAAGGCGTACGAGTTCCCGTACCTCGAGGAGGTGCCGGCGTTCCGCAACGGCACGCCGCGCGCCGCGGCGTTCGCCTCGCTGGACGAGCTGGCGCGGCTCGTCCACGAGGCCCGGCTCCACGTTCTCTTCGCGCAGGCCGAGAATCCGGTGCTGGAGGCGCTGCGGCTGCATCCGCTGGCCGCGGGCGTGCTCCTCGCGCAGCTCCAGTGCTTCCCGCACCCGAGCATCATCTCGGCCGTGCACCTGTTCGACGTCGTCTACGGCTTCTCGGCCGAGTGGGTTCAGTGGTCGGCCGAGTACGTGACGCACGAGCGCGCGCTGACGCGCGAGGAGCATGACCGCTACCGCAAGGATCTCGGCGCCATCTTCGTCCCGGTGGGTTTCGCCGAGCTGGAGCAGCTCCGCTTCATCGACCGGGCGACGGTCCGGGCCCGGCTCGGGCTGCCCGCGGGGCGCCCCGTCGTCGTCTACCTGCCGTTCCCGTTCGCGAGCGTCCGTCACCATCGCGACTTCTGGCCGGGGCGCATCTACGGTCGGGGGCGACTCCTCCAGTACGCCAGTATCGCGCTCTCGGGCCGCACAGAGTACCTGCCGTACCCGAGGAACGGCTGGAACGACCGGCGCACGGCGCAGAGCGTGCGGGAGTTCTGCGACCGCAACGGCGCGTTGCTGGTGGTGAAGTCGCGGATGAAGAACCCGGTGCCGCGGTACGTGCGCCGCCTGGCGGATCGGGTCTTCTACGACGAGGCCTACTACCCGGCCACGATCCTCGAGCTCCTCTCGGCGGCGGACCTCTGCGTCCACTTCTACAGCGGCGCGCTCTGCGAGGCCGCCTTCGCCGGGGTCCCCAACGTCTGCATCTCGCCGACGCCCGCGGAATGGCCCGCCTACGGCCGGCGCATGGTGGTGCCGGCGCTCTCCACCGCGCCGGGATGCCTGTTCAATTACCCGGGCGTGACCTGGAGCCTCGGCGTGGGCGAGTTCATCGCGCGGTTCGGCCGGAGCCGGCTCGCGGAGTTCCGCCTGGACCGCGCGCGGCGGCACGAGTTCCTCCGGCGCTACTTCGCGCACGTCGACGTCGACGTCGCCGCGCGGATCGTCGCCGACCTGCGCCGGCGGCTGGGCGAGGAGACCTGATGGCGGGGTCGGCCCTCGTCGAGCGGATCCGCTACGCGCGCTACCTGTGGAGCCAGATCCGGCAAACCCGCGCCAAGCGCGACAAGGACGCCCGCTTCCGCCTGGTGCCGTTCGTCGAGCTGGTGCGGGTCCGGTGCGCCGACCTGGCGCCGGACGCGCCGGTCCTGTCGATCGGCGCGCGGAACGAGGTCGAGCTCGAGGTGTTCGCGGCCGCCGGCTTCACGAACGTGACGGCGATCGACCTCTACTCGCGCTCGCGTCGCGTCCGGCGCATGGACATGCACCGCCTGCGGTTTCCCGACGCGAGCTTCGGGCTGGTCTTCGCGTCGCACGCCTTCGAGCACGCGTGGGATTTCCCCCGGGTCGCGCGGGAGTGCGCGCGGGTCCTGCGCCCCGGCGGGTACGTCTTCTCGGCGACGCCGCGCGATTTCGTCCCCGACGCGCACGACCGGTACTGCTTCGACCGCCCCGAGGACCTGCTCGCGCACTTCGCGCCGGCGCGCCCGCGCGTGATCCATCAGGAGATCCGCGAGGGCGAGCTGCGGCTGCTCTTCAGGCTGGAGGCGCCGCGATGCGCGGGCCGGTGACGCCGCGGCGCGTGCTGGCGGTGCTCTCGCACAGCCTGCACATCCGCAATTTCGTCGCCTCGGGACTGCTCGACCTGCTGCGCGCGCGCGGCCATCGCCTCACGGCGGTGGTCCCCGCGGCGTTCGTCGCCCGGGTCGCGGCCGACCTCGGCGGCGAGGGCGCCGTGTCGGTCGAGCCGCTCGAGCCCCACGTCGGAGGCCGCGTGCGGCAGCGGGTGCGCGCCGTGCTCCGCACGGCCAGCTACGTGCGCCGCGAGGCGCTCTCCACGTACCGCCACAAGCTGGCGGTCCGCACGCGGACCGTGCGGGGCGCGCTGGAGGTGCGCCTCCTGCGGGCGCTCGGGCGCCTCGGCGACCTGGAGGCGATGGCCCGCGCCGCCGAGGCGGCGATCCCCGTGCAGCGCAGCGCGGTGGCCTTGATCCGGCGGACGGCCCCGGACACGGTGCTGATCCCGACCTTCATCCACGACGCGCTCGACGTCGAGATCGCCAAGGCGGCCCGCGCCGCGGGCGTGCCCGTCGTGGGGTGCCCGGTGAGCTGGGACACCCTCACCTCCAAGGGCTTCTTCCTGGTGGTCCCGGACGAGCTGGCGGTCTGGGGGGAGGACACGCTCCGCCACGCCGTCGAGTACCACGGCGTCGCGCCCGAGCGGGTCGCCGTCACGGGGCCGCCGCACTTCGACATCTACGGGCCGACGTGGGAGGCGCCGGGACGCGCCCGGTTCCTCGCCGCCCGGGGCATCGATCCCGAGACGCGGGTCATCCTGTTCGCCGGGACGACGGTGACCTACTGGGCGGACGAGCCGCTGCAGCTCCGCGCGCTGTCCGGCGCCATCGGCCGCGGAGAGCTGGGCCGGTGCCTGGTCTGGTACCGCCCCCATCCCCGGCGCAGCTACCGCGACGTCAGCGAGCTGGCCGGTCTGCCGGGGGTGTGGATCGACGACCAGATCATGCGGCAGAAGGTGTCGAGCGCCAGCTCCTACTCCGTGGAGCGGGAGGACCTGGCGCACTACCGTGGGCTGATCGATGCGTGCGACGGGGTCGTCACGTCCTTCTCCACGCTGATCATCGAGGCGGCGCTCATGGGCAAACCGTCGCTGGTGGTGGCCTACGGCCTCGGCGACCAGACGCCCGACCGGCTCCTGCAGCACTCCGAGTACGAGCACATGCGGGACGTGATCTCGACTCCTGGGGTCACGCTGTGTCGGAGCCTGCCCGAGACGCTCGAGGGGCTCCGGCGGATCGTGCGCGGCGACTTCGCCCCCTACGCCGAGGTGCTGCGGAAGCGGGCCAGCGAGATCGCGCACTGCCTGGACGGGCGCGCGCGGGAGCGGCTGGTCGAGGTGATCGAGCGCTCCGCCGCCAGGAGGGGGCCGGGTGTCTGAGGCGCACATCTCGGCGCGGACGATCCGCGAGCGGTACGAGACGCTGTACGGCGCCGGGCACCTCTCGCTCTCGAAGAACTACAGCGACAAGTTCCCGCTCCTCGAGCACGTGCTGCGGGACGAGGTACGCGGCCGCACCGTGCTCGACTTCGGCTGCGGTCCGGGGCGGCTGGCCCTCATGCTGGCGCGGTCCGCGCGGGCCGTCCACGGCGTGGACTACGCGGGGGAGGGGATCGAGCTCGCCGCGCTCCTGGCCCGGGCGACCGGGACCTCCAACGCCACGTTCGAGGCGGGCGACCTGGGCAGCGTGCGCGCGCCCGCGGGAGCCTACGACGTCGTCGTACTGGCCGGCGTGCTCGAGCATCTGGAGCAGCCGATGGAGCAGCTGGCGGCGCTCGCCGCGCTGGTGGCCCCCGGCGGCCTCCTGTGCGTCCAGTCTCCGTCGTTCGCGAACTTCCGCGGAGACGTCTACAACACGCTGGGCGCCCTGCTCGGGTTGCCGATGTCCCTGACGGACCTCTGGCAGGTCACGCCGGGGATCATGGCCTCGGCGGCCCCGGCGCTGGGCGTGCGTCTCGAGCGCGTGGTGGGCGGCCACTACCGGCTCGGGTTCCTCGACCGGGCGCTCGAGGACTTCCGGCAGCGCGTGCCCGCGGCCGCGCGCGACGCCGGGCAGGGAGCCGGCTGGCACTGGGACCGGTTCTTCGCCTGGATCGAGGAGCGGGTCGCGCAAAACCGCGTCCTCGTGGACGCGTGGGTCGCCCAGGGATGGCTCAAGCCGGTGCCCGTCTCGCCGCCGCTGGCCGTGCGCCGGCCGGCGGGCCTGGACGACGACGTGTGGCGGCCGCTGGAGCAGTATCTCACGCACGACGGCTGGCGCGAGCCGTGGTACGCCGACGCCCCGCCGCTCTGTTACCACGGGGCGAGCGCAGTCTACCTGTACAGGAAGGGCGGAACATGAGCGAGTTCTGGCAGGACCGTCGGGTGATGATCACCGGAGCGGGCGGCTTCCTCGGGGCGTGGCTCGGCCGCGTCCTGGTGGATCGGGGCGCCCGGGCGTGGGGCTTCGATCTCTCGACCGGCGACTGCCTGGCGGTGCACGGGCTGGCCGACCGGGTGCCGGTGACCCGCGGCACCGTGCTCGACGGCGCGGCGGTGGAGCGGGCCCTGCGCGAGCACGCGATCGACGTGTGCTTCCACCTCGCCGGCCAGTCCATGATCGAGGGCGCCGCGGCGGGGCCCGTGGCCGCGTTCGAGGTGAACGTCCGCGGCACGTGGACGGTGCTGGAGGCGTGCCGGCGCGCCGGACCGCTGCGCGCCGTCGTGTGCGCGTCGTCGAACCATGCCTACGGGCCCCAGGCCGTCGCGCCGTTTCCCGAGGACGCGCCGCTGAACCAGCTCGACCCCTACGGGGTCTCCAAGGCGTGCGCGGATCTCCTGGCGCGGTCCTTCGCGGCGAACTTCGACCTGCCCGTCGTCGCCGCGCGGAACGTCAACAGCTTCGGACCCGGCGACCCGCACACGAGCCACATCGTCACGGGCTCGGTGCTGGCGCTCCTCCGGGGCGAGCCGCCCGTCATCCGGAGCGACGGCAGCCCCGTCAAGGCGTACCTGCACGCGCGCGACACCGTCGAGGCGTACGCGCTGCTGGCCGAGCACGCGGCCGAGCCCGCTGTCCGCGGCCAGGCCTTCAACATCACCCCGGCGGCGCCGGTGAGCGTGCTGGAGCTGGTCCGTACGCTCATCGCCGTCGCCGGCGCCGGTGTCGAGCCCGTCGTCGCGGCGACGGACCTGTCCCAGAAGGGCTACTTCGAGCACCTCTCCGGCGAGAAGCTGCGGGCCCGGCTGGGCTGGAGGCCGCGGCTCACGCTCGAGGAGGGGCTCCGGGACACGTACCGCTGGTTCGCGGAGCACGGCACGCGCTGGATCACGGAACGCCGGCATGCCTGAGCACACCCGGGCGCTCGGCATCATCCCGGCGCGCGGAGGCTCGAAGAGCGTGCCGCGGAAGAACCTGCATCCGCTGCTCGGGCGGCCGCTGATCGTGTGGTCGATCGAGAGCGCTCGCCGGGCGAAGAGCCTCGACCGCCTCATCGTCTCCACCGACGATCCCGAGATCGCCGAGGTGGCGCGCGCGCACGGCGCCGAGGTGCCGTTCCTGCGGCCGCCGGAGCTGGCCGCCGACGACACCCCGGACCTGCCGGTCTTCCAGCACGCGCTCCGGATGCTCGGCGACGCCGCGGGATACGTCCCGGACGCGATCGTCCACCTGCGCCCGACGCAGCCGCTGCGGACCGCGCAGGAGATCGACGAGGCCGTCGGGCTGTGGGAGCGCACGCGGGCCGACTGCGTGAAGTCCGTGCGGCCCGCGGGCGAGCACCCGTTTAAGATGTACCGGCTGCGGGAGGGGAGGCTCGTGCCCTACCTGGACACCGCCGAGCGGCGGCGGCGCGGTCCGGACGTGCCGCGACAGAGCCTGGAGCCCCTGTACCTCTCGGCGGGCGTCGTGGACGTGGTGCGCCGGGAGATCGTCGAGGCGGGGAGCACCGAGGGCGCGGCCGTCGTGCCGTACTTCGCCGCCCCGGAGCGGTACGTCAACCTCGACTCTGCGCGGGACTTCGAGATCGCCGAGGCGCTCATGCGCGCCCTCGGCAGGGGAGTGGAGCCGTGACGACCATCCAGATCGGCGAGCGACTGGTCGGCGAGGGGCAGCCCTGCTACGTCGTCGCCGAGGGCGGCGTGAACCACAACGGCGAGCGCGATCTGGCGCTCCGGCTCGTGGAGATCGCCGCGCGCGCCGGCGCCGATGCGGTGAAGTTCCAGAAGCGCTCGGTGCCCGACATCCTGATTCGTGCGGCGCTCGACGCGCCGTACCTCAGGCCGAACTCCCTCGGCGCGACGTACGGCGAGCACCGCGAGCGCCTCGAGCTGCCGGAGGAGGTGTTCTGGGAGCTGGCCGACGCGGCGCGCAAGCAGGGCGTCACGCTGCTCGCCAGCGCCTGGGACCGGCGGAGTGCCGATTTCGTGGAGGAGCTGGGCGTCCCGGCGTTCAAGATCGCCTCGGCGGACGTCACCAACCTGCCGCTGATCGACCACATCGCGCGCAAGCGGCGCCCGATCCTCATGTCGACGGGGATGAGCGAGCTCGACGAGATCGCCGACGCCGTCGGCACCATCCGGCGCCACCACGATCAGCTCGTCCTGCTGCAGTGCACCTCGACGTACCCGGCGGAGAACGAGGACCTCAACCTGCGCGCGATGGAGCTGCTGCGGCGCGAGTTCGGCGTGCTCGTGGGCTACTCCGGCCACGAGCGCGGGCTGGCGCCCACCGAGGCCGCCGTGGCGCTCGGCGCGGTCGTGGTCGAGCGGCACGTCACGCTCGACCGGACCCTGCCGGGCCCCGATCATGCCGCCTCCCTCGAGCCGCGAGGGCTCGAGCTGCTCGTTCGCAACGTCCGGAACATCGAGGCCGCGCTGGGGGCGCCCGTCAAGCGCCTGCTGCCCCGCGAGGAGCCCGTGCGGGCGCGGCTGGCGAAGAGCGTCGTGGCCGCGCGGGACATCCGGAAGGGCGCGGTCATCACGGCCGCGGACCTCGCCGTCAAGGGGCCCGGGACCGGGATCTCGCCGCGCGACCTGCCGCGGCTGATCGGGGTGGTGGCCCGCGCGGATGTGGCGGGCGACACCCTGCTGCCGAGGGAGGCGCTCGCCTGGTGACCGGTGCCCGCCTCGATCGGCTCAAGCGGCTCGTCCGCCCCCTGGTGCCCGCCGGGCTGCGGCGCGCGGTGCGGATCGCGCTGACGCCGGCCCACGAGCGCTACGCGCAGGCCGACCTCGAGCGCGTCAAGGCGGTCACCGCCGCCGTCTGGCGCGGCGCCGCCCACCGCTCCGCGAAGTACGTCCCGGGGTACTGGGACGAGGTCGATCGGGTGGAGCGGCGGACCCGCGCCAGCCGGCGCAGCGAGTGGCTGGCGGCGCTGCCGCCGTTCGCCGCGGCCGAGAGCGCGCTGGAGATCGGCTGCGCCTCCGGGCGCAACCTGTACGTCCTGCAGGAGCGCTACCCCCGCATGCGGCTCGGCGGCATCGACATCAGCCCCGAGGCGGTCGCGCACGCGCAGAGCCGCGTCCGGGGCGAGTTCCTCGTCGGCGACCTCTACGAGTCCGCGGCGATGCTCGCCGGCCGCACCGTGGACATCATCTTCACCATGGGTGTGCTGATCCACCTCCACCCGGGAGCGCTCCCCGGGCTCCTGGCGGAGATGCGGCGTCACGCGCGGCGCCACCTCGTGCTGTGCGAGCAGCTCAGCGGGACGAACGAGGTCGTCAAGGGACCGGCGTGGTGGCGGCCCTCGCGCAAGGTGACCGGCGACTACATCCAGTGGTCGCCGGACCTGCCCGCAATGCTGCGACGCCTCGGCCTGCCGTGCGAGGTGTCGGACGTGCCGGGGGTCCTGCAGAGCAACGGCGCCCGGCACCTCGTGGTGGTGCCGCTCCGGTGACGGGACGCGAGGGAGGGCGATGAGCGCGACGGGGTCGGTCACGGACGGCGTGCGGAGTGTCGCGAGCCTGCTCGGCGGGCTCCACCGGGCCTGGGCGCTCGCGGCGCTCGTGATCGGCCTGGGCGCCGTCACGACCCTGTTCGAGGGGGCCGGGATCATCCTGATCCTGCCCTTCCTGCAGAAGCTCCTCGGTGGGCCCGCGGCGGCGCTCACCGTCTCCCTGCCGCAGCTCCCGCGCGTGGCGCAGTGGATCAACACCGTGGACCCGGGGCGGCAGCTCCCGCTGATCGGTGGACTGATCCTGCTCGCGGTGGCCGGGCGCGAGGCGCTCGCGTACGCGAACGGGCTGCTCAAGACCTGGCTGTCGATGCGTGTCGCGAACGTCCACCGCGCGCGTCTGCACGACGCGCTGGTCTCGGCCCAGTTCAAGGTGAGCGCCCGCCCGCATCACGGCTACTGGCAGAGCCTGTTGCACATCGAGGCGAACCGCCTGAGCAGCCTCGTGCTCCAGCTCTTGACCTTCGGCGAGATGGTCGTCGTCACGCTCACCGTGCTGGCGATCATGAGCACCCTCTCCCCGAGCCTGACGGCCGTGGTGGTCGGGCTGCTCCTCGCGGGCGCGCTGCCGCTCACGCGCTTCTTCACGTGGATCTACCGATCGAGCCGGGGCCGCATGGACTCCCGGACGACCCTGAACAGCTACCTTGCCGAACTGCTGCCCTTCCTCGCCGGCGTGCACGTCTTCGGCGGGCAGGCGCGCGAGCGCGAGCGGTTCGCGGCCCGCTACCTCGACATGTTCCGGCAGGACCTGCGGCTGCAGCGGATCGCCGGGCTGATCGGGCCCGTGTATCATGTGCTGGGTATCGTCGGCGTCGTGGGCGTGGTCCTGCTGGCCGTGGCCCTCACCGGGGGCGCGCCGGGCGCGGTCGGATGGGTCGTGCCCTTCATCCTGCTCTTCTCGCGGCTCCTGCCGATCATGAACGGGCTCAACCACGCCCTCGGCACCATGGGCGACGGCCTCGCCGCGTATCGGCGATTCGCGGGCGAGATCGACTTCCTGCGGGCGCATCGCATGACGGACGGCGCGCGGCGGTTCCCGGCGCGGGTGGAGCGGATCGAGGGGCGGGGCGTGTCCTTCAGCTACGACGGCGAGACGCCGGTGCTGCGGGACGTGTCCTTCGAGCTCCGCCGCGGGCGGCACGTCGCCCTCACGGGGCCCTCCGGCTCGGGCAAGAGCACCCTATGTCTGCTCCTCTGCCGCCTCCACGACCCGAGCAAGGGCGAGATCCTGGTCGACGGCGTCGGGCTGCCCGAGTTCCAGCTCGCGGGCCTGCGGCGGGCGATCACCCTGGTCGAGCAGAACCCGGTGCTGCTGCACGACACGATCCGCGCGAACATCGCCTACGGGTGCGCGGAGGCGACCGACGCCGACGTCCGGCAGGCCGCCCGCGAGGCGCACGCGGAGGAGTTCATCGAGCGTTTGCCCGACGGCTACGCGGCCAACGTCGGCAACCTGGGGACCGCGCTCTCGGGCGGGCAACGCCAGCGCATCGCGCTGGCGCGGGCGCTGCTGCGCCGGCCGCAAGTGCTGATCCTCGACGAGGCGACGAGCGCCGTGGACGGGCGCAGCGAGCTGCTGATCCGGCAGGCCATCGAGCGGCAGCGCGGGGAGACGACCATCCTGAGTGTTGCGCATCGGCTGTCGACGATCAAGGACGCGGACGAGATCCATTTCGTCCGCGGGGGGCAGATCGTCGCCTCCGGGACGTTCGCGGAGCTGCTCGCGGCGAGCGACGAATTCCGCGAGTACGTGCGCGCGCAGGAGCTGTCGGCGGCGGGCGCCGTCAGGGGGGAGCAGCCGTGACCCCGCACCGGATTCCGCTGGCGCGGCCCGACCTCGGGCCCGCCGAGGTCGCGAACGTGCTGGACGCGATCAACTCCGGCTGGATCAGCTCGCTCGGCGCCTACATCCCCCGCTTCGAGACGGGCCTGGCGGCATTCTGCGCCGCGCGCTTCGGCGTCGCCGTGATGAACGGCACCGCCGCGCTCCACCTGGCCCTCGCCGCGGCGGGTGTCGGCCCGGACGACGAGGTGGTGGTCCCGACGCTCACGTTCGTCGCGACGGCGAACGCGGTCCGGTACTGCGGCGCGCGTCCGGTGTTCGTCGAGGCCGATCGCACACACTGGGGCCTCGACGTGCGCGACCTCGAGGCGCGGGTCACGGACCGGACCCGGGCGATCGTTCCCGTGCACCTCTACGGCCACCCGTGCGACATGGACGCGGTGCTCGCCGTCGCGCGGCGGCGGAACCTGGTCGTGATCGAGGACGCCGCCGAGGCGCTCGGCGCCGAGTACCGGGGACGGCGCGTCGGCGCCCTGGGCCACGTCGGGTGCTTCTCGTTCTACGGCAACAAGATCATCACGACCGGCGAGGGGGGCATGTGCCTGACCGACGACCCGGCCCTCCGCGAGCGGTTGGCGCTGCTGCGCGACCACGGGATGGACGCCAAGCGACGCTACTGGCACGAGGTCGTCGGCTTCAACTACCGCATGACCAACCTGCAGGCGGCGGTCGGCGTCGCGCAGGTCGAGCGGCTGCCGCAGCTCGTCGAAGCGCGCCGGCGCGTGGCGGGGTGGTACGCCGAGAGCCTCGCCGACCTCGTCCGGCGCCGTGGGCTCGGGCTGCAGCCGGAGCTCCCGTGGGCGAAGAACGCGTTCTGGCTGTCCTCGGTGCTGCTGCCCCCGGACGGGGCCGGCGCGGCGGAGATCGTCGCGCGGCTCGCCGACGCGGGCGTCGAGAGCCGGCCCTTCTTCCACCCGATGCACACGCTCCCGCCGTACGCCACGGGCGAGCGGTTCCCCGTCGCCGAGGATCTGGCGGCGCGGGGCGTGAACCTGCCGTCGGGATACGGGCTGACCCGCGACGCCGTCGAGCGCGTGGCGCGGGCGCTCGCGCACGCGCTCGAGGCCTAGCCGCGATGGCCTGGCGGGTCCCGGTGGCGAGTCCCGAGCTCGGCGAGGCCGAGGCCGAGGCCGTGCTCGCGGTGATGCGGAGCGGCTGGGTCACCCAGGGCGCGCGCGTGCGGGACCTCGAGGCCGCCTTCGCCCGGTTCTGCGACGTACGCGCCGCGGTGGCCACGAGCACGGGGACCGCCGCGCTCCACGTGGCCCTCCTCGCGCTCGGCGTCGGGCCCGGCGACGAGGTCGTCACCACCCCGCTCTCGTGCATCGCCTCCGCCAACGCGATCCTGTTCGCGGGGGCGCGACCGGTCTTCGCGGACGTCGACCCGGGCACGCTCAACAGCGAGGCCGCGCAGATCGAGAAGCGACTCACCGGGCGGACGCGCGCGATCCTCGTCGTCCACCTCTTCGGCCACCCCGTGGACCTCGATCCGGTGCTCGCCCTCGCCGGCCGGCACGGGCTTCCGGTGATCGAGGACGCCTCGCAGGCCGCCGGGGCGGAGTACCGGGGGCGCCGGGTCGGCGGCCTCGCGGCCGTCGGGACGTTCTCCCTCTACGCCAACAAGCTCGTGACGAGCGGCGAGGGGGGGATGGCGACCACGAACGAAGAGGCACTGGCCGCCCGGATGGCGTCGATACGGAACTTCGGTCAGGCGCCCGGGCAGCCTTTCGTGCACACGCTCCTCGGCGGGAACTACAAGATGACCGACCTGCACGCCGCGGTCGGCGTCACCCAGCTGGCCCGGGCGGAGGACTTCCTCGCCCGTCGGCGCGCCAACGTGGCGGAGCTGAACGCGCGCCTCACCGGCCTGGAGGACGCGATCACCCGGCTGCCGGTGGACCGGCCCTGGGCCCGCAGCGCGCCGTTCGCGTACTGGGTGCTCTTCCGCACGCCCGAGCTCAGGGCGCGGGCCGAGCGCCTGCTCCAGGCCGCGGGTGTCGAGACCCGCCCCTTCTTCTCGCTGATCCCCGCGCAGGCGCCGTACCGCGCGCTCGGGTTCGATCCGGCCGCCACGCCGGCCGCCGCGGACGTCTTCGCGCGCGGCCTCTACGTCTCCAACTCCCCCGGGCTCGAGGCCGGCGACAAGGACCTGATCGTGGACACCCTCCGCCGGGCGGCCCAGGGCGGCGCCGGATGAGGGTCTGCACGCCCCACTGCGGCATCGCGCCGGAGTCCGGCTCCGGCGGGGAGGTCTACGAGCGCGAGCTGCTGCGCGACCTCGCCGGGCTCGGCGTCGAGCTGCACATTCTCCTGGCGCGCGGCAAGCCCCACGACGACGTCCCGGGCTGCAGGGTCCATCCGGTCTGGCCGCCGAAGGGCCTGCGCTGGCCGGTGACGCCGTTCGTCTTTCCACGCTACGTGAAGCGGGTCTGGGACCGCCACGGCTTCGACCTCCTGCGCGCCCACTCGGTGCGCTACGTCGGGCCGGCCGCCCTGCTGGCGCGGCGGCGGTACCGCCTGCCGGTGCCGATCGTCACGCACCACCACCACCTGGACCCGAGCCCGCTCAACCCGCACCTCGAGCGGCGGGTGCTCGCGGCCTCCGACTGCGTCGTCACCGACAGCGAGTTCGCCCGCCGGCAGCTCGCCGACGAGCTGGGACTGGGGACCGAGCACGTGCGCGTCGTCCACTGCGGCGTCGGGCGCAAGTACGAGCCCCGCGCCAGGGACCGGGCGCTCGCCCGGCGCTTCGCGCTCGAGGGCCGGCGGGTGCTGCTCTCGCTCGGCCCCCTCATCGAGCGGAAGAACCCGTTCTTCATGCTCGAGGTGCTCCGCGACGTGCGCGGCGCGCTCGGCCCCGACGTCGTCCTCGTGTGGATCGGCGCGGGCCCGCTCCGCGGGCCGCTCGAGCGCCGCGCCCGCGAGCTCGGCCTCGAGGAGGCCGTGCTCTTCACCGGGTACCTTCCGGAGGCCGAGAAGGTCGCCGCCCTGAACCTCGCGGACGTGTTCGTCTTCCCGTCGCTCCTCGAAGGCTTTCCGCTCGCGCCGCAAGAGGCGATGTCCTGCGGCAAGCCCGTCGTGGCCTTCCGCGTCGCCTCCCTCGGCGAGATGGTGGAGGACGGCGCCACGGGGTTCCTCACGCAGGCCAACGACCGCCCGGCCTTCGCCGAGCGCGTGGCCCGGCTCCTCCGCGACGAGCCGCTCCGCGCGCGCTTCGGCGCCGCCGCGGCGGAGCGCGTCGAGCGCCACTTCCGCTGGGACCAGACGGTGCGCAACGTCCTCAAGATCTACCAGGAGGTCGTCGATGACTTCGGGCGGCGCGGTTAGCCTCCGCTGCCCGGACTGCGCCAAGGCCGTGGGGGCGCTCGAGGACGGCGTGCAGTGCAGGGGGTGCGGCCGGCGGTTCGCCCCGGCCGAGGGCGTGTGGGACCTGCTGCCGGCCGTGCTCGGCGCGCCCACGCGGAGCGAGGACCGCCTGCACGAGCAGGACGCCGTGCCGACGTGGCGCCGGCTCTTCTACCACAAGCGCGACTGGATCGAGTGGTGCGACGCGCGCTGGCTGCCGGAGCTGATCGGCCCCGGGGCGCGGACGTTCCTCGAGGTCGGTGGCGGGCTCTGCTACGCGAGCGCCCTGGCCAAGGCCCGGCTGCCGCGCGGCACCGTGGTCGCGACCGACGTCTCGCCCCGCTACCTGCGCCGGCACGCGCTCGCGGTGGGGAGGATCCTCGGCGCGCCGGCCGACGTGTACGCCGCCGCCGACGTCGAGCGCCTGCCGTTCGAGGACGGCCAGTTCGACGCGGTCTACTCGCAAGTCGTGCTCTACCGCGTGCCCGACCCGGTCCGCGCGCTCCGCGAGATCCGGCGGGTGCTGGCTCCCGGCGGGCGCTACCTGGGGATCGAGCGCGCCTCGCCCTGGGCCCTGCTCTTCCGCGAGGACCGGACGATGCGGGCGCGCGCCGCGGCGCGGGGGATCGCCGAGCGGCCGCTACGCTACTGGGAGTGGGAGCGGCTCCTGCGCGCGGCGGGGCTCGCCGCCGCCGCGCTCCGGCCCGTCCCGGGACGGCGAGTGCGCTCGGCGCTGCTCCGGCGCGCGGGCAACGCGGTCCGCCAGATCCACGTCGCCATCTCCTTCCACGGCTGAGCATGCGGGCGCGTCGGACGGTCCTCGGCGCGGCGGTCTTCGCGAACGCGAAGGCCAAGCGGCTCGCCATCCGCCTCACGAAGTGGACCGGCAAGAGTCCGGACTACGTCCACCCCAAGCACCTGCTGCCCGAGACGGACGAGCAGTACTGGTACCTGCCGCACGTCGCGCCGCGGGCCCGCCTCCTCGACGTCGGCTGCGGCAACGCGATGCACACGCTCAAGGCGGCCGCGCGGTGCGCGGTCGCCGTCGGCATCGACCGGAGCGAAGAGTCGCTCCGAGTCGGCCGGCGCGCGAGCGCGGGGCCGCGCCCCGGCACGGTCGCCCTCGTGCGGGGCGACGTGGAGACGGGGTTGCCCTTCGGCGACGCCGGCTTCGACACGGTGCTGTGCATGGACCTCCTCGAGCACGTCCACGCGCGGCAGGCCGTGCTGACCGAGATCCGGCGCGTGCTCAGGCCCGGCGGCGCGCTGCTCCTGGCGGTGCCCAATCGGGCGACCACCTGGAAGCGGCGCCTCGAGCGGGCGGGCCTGTTCCACTACTCCGACCCCGACCACAAGGTGGAATACACGTTCCCGGAGCTGGAGGCGGAGCTGGATCGCGGCGGCTTCGTGGTGGCCTCGCGGTACCCGTCCGTCTACGACACGCCTCTGGTGGGCCTGATCGACGTCGTCGGAGGCGTGTCGCTCGCCCTCTACCGACGGCTGTCGCGGCTGCGGCGACGGCTGGCGGCCCGCTACCCGGAGGAGGACGCGGGCTTCTACGTGGTCTGCCGCGCCCGATGAACATCCTCTTCGCCACCGAGTACTTCCCGCCCTTCGCGCCCGGGGGCTCGCCCTGGTCCATCCGGCTGCTCGCCGAGGCGCTCGTCCGGCGAGGACACGCGGTGACGGTCGTCACGCCCAACTACGGGGCGGCGGCGCGCGAGGACGTGGGCGGCGTGGCGGTGGTCCGGTTCCCGTTCTGGCGCCGGCTCGAGCGGGGCGCGAGCCTCGCGCCGATCCGCGATTTCGTGAGCCCGCGCTTCCACTGGCGGCTCGCCCGCGCCGTCGCGGCCGAGGCGCGCCGGGCGCGCGCCGACGTCGTCCACGCCCAGGACAAGCACGCGGTCGTCGGCAGCTTCCTGGCCGCCCGCGTGCTCCGACGGCCGGTGTTCGTCACGCTGCGGGACACGGGGCTCATCTGCCCCATCGTGACGTGTCTGCTCTCTCACGACTTCGTGCCGAAGGACTGCAGCGCGCTCAAGCTCCAGCGCGAGTGCGCCGGCTTCTATCTCGATCACTACATCGCTCCCCGCGGGCGTCCGGGCGCCGCGCTGCGCCGCGCGCGCGTGCGGGCGAACCTCGCGCTCCTCTACGCCGACGCACGTCTCAAGCAGGCGGTGCTCAAGCGCGTCGACGGGCTGATCGGCGTCAGCCGGGGCCTGCTCGAGATCTACCTCGGCGCGGGCCGGGGCCGGCGCGCTGCCGCGTCCGTGGTCTACACGCTCCCGCCCGGCCCGGCCGCCGAGCCGACCGGGGCCGGCGAGGTCCTCCGACGGCGGCACGGGCTCGACGGACGCACGACGGCGCTCTACCTCGGCAAGCTGTCGCTGGGCAAGGGGGGTCCGGTCTTCCTCGAGGCCGTCCGCCGCGTGGCGCGCGAGCGTCCGGACACCGTCTTCGTCGTGGTCGGGCCCGATCGGCCGCCGGACGTTCCGGGCGCCGACGTGCGATGGCTCGGGCGGCTCGCCCACGACGAGGTGCAGCGTCTCTATGGCGCCGTCGACTTCGTGGTCCTGCCCTCGGTGGGCCCGGAGGCCCTGTCACGCATCCCGCTGGAAGCCGCGGTCGCGGGCCGGCCGACCATCGGCGCCCGCGCGGGCGGCATCCCCGAGGAGATCGTGCACGACGAGACCGGGCTCCTCGTCCGGCGAAACGATGCGGAAGACCTGGCGCGCGCGATCCTCGCGCTGGTGGACGACGAGGCCCGGCGCCTCCGCCTCGGCCGCAACGCGCGCCGCTTCGTCGGCGAGCGGTTCGCCGCCGACAGCGTCGTCCGCGCGCTGCTCGACGTCTACGCCGGCGCCGCGCCGCAGGGCCGCGTCGCCGCGCCGCCCCCGGGGCCGCGCGCGGGATGAGCGGACGCCACGCCGGACCCGTGGTCGGCGTCCTGCCCGCCCTCGGCAGCGGCCTCACCGATCTGCAGCGCTCGGGCCAGGAGGAGCGGCTGCTCGACTACGACCTGACGCACTACGCGCGCGCCTTCGCCGAGGTCCGATACTTCAGCTACTTCGACGAGCGCCTCGAGACCTTCACGGACGACCCGGCGCTCCGCGCGCGCGTCCGGCTCCATCCCAAGCGCCTCCCGGTCGGCCGGCACCTGTACGCACTCGCGCTCCCGGTCGCGTACCGCGCCGCCCTGCGCGGGTGCGCGGTGCTCCGGGTCGAGCAGTTCACGGGCGTCCTGCCCGCGGTGATCGCCCGCCGGCTCTACGGGATCCCCTTTGTGGTGACGTATGGTTACGACTATGACGCCGTCGTGCGCGTCGCGGGCTCGCGGGTGAAGCCCGCCTACTTCGCCTGGCTGCGCCGGCTCGCCCTGCCGCGGGCGGCGGGCGTGATCGTTCCCAACCGCGACCTCGGCGCGCTGCTGCGGCGGCGCTGGCCCGGCCTCACGCTGCTCGAGCTGCCGAACGGCGTCGACCCCGAGCGCTTCCGGCCCGCTCCCGCGCCGCCCGGCGAGCGCGCCGAGCGCGTCGTCGTCTACGTCGGACGCCTGTCGCCCGAGAAGAACCTGCTCCGGCTGGTCGACGCGCTCGCGCTCGTCGACGCGCCGCCGGCGCGACTCGTGCTGATCGGCGACGGCCCGGAGGCGCGCGCCATCGGCGACCGGGCCCGGAGCCGGCGCGTGCGCGTCGAGCTCGCCGGCGTCGTCCCCAATCGCGAGCTCCCGGCCCGCCTGCGCGACGCCGACTGCTTCGTGCTGCCCTCGCTCACCGAGGGCCATCCGAAGGCCCTGCTCGAGGCGATGAGCGCGGCGCTGCCGTGCGTCGTGTCCGACCGCGGGGGCAACCGGCTCCTCGTCGACGACGGCGAGAGCGGCGTGCGGTTCGATCCCGAGGACGTGGGCGCGATGGCCGCCGGGATCCGCCGGGTCCTGCTCGACAGGTCGCTGGCCGCGCGCCTCGGCGCGGCGGCCCGGGAGCGCGTCCTGGCCGACTACGACCTCGACCGGCTGCTGGCGGCGGAGGTCCGCTTCGTCCTCGACGTGGCGCGGGCGCGGGGGCGCTGAGCGGATGCCGCTCGCCTACTACTCGACGGCCGCCCGCCAGGAGTTCTGGACCGAGCACTGGGGTGGCCACTCGGTCGAGGAGCTGCTGGCCGTGGCCCGCGCCTCCCCGCTGACGGACCTGGTCACCGGCGCGCTCGAGACGGCGGGCACGGCGAGCGGGCCGGTGCTCGAGGCGGGGTGCGGGCTCGGCCAGTACGTGCTGCTCCTGCGCGAGCGGGGCTGGCGCGTGGTCGGCGTGGACTGGAGCCTCGAAGCCCTCGGCGCCTGCCGGCGCGTCGCGCCGGCGCCCCTGGCGCAGATGGAGCTTCGCGCGCTCGGGGTGCGGGACGGGGCGCTCGGAGCCTACGTCTCGCTCGGCGTCGTGGAGCACGACCCGGCGGGCCCCGACGCGATCCTCGCCGAGGCGCGCCGGGTCCTCGCGCCGGGCGGCCGGCTCGTCCTCTCGGTGCCCTATCTCAACGGCGTGCGTCGCGTGGGCGCCCCGTACCTCCGGCTGCAGGGCCGACGGCTCGCGCGGCGCGGCGGCGAGTTCTACCAGTACGCGTTCTCACGCCGCGACCTGACCGCGGCGCTCGCCCGCCACGGGTTCGCCGTGCGCGGCATGCGTCCCTACGATCCCGCGCGCCTGCTGCGGCGCGTGCTGCCGCGTCGGAGGAGCCCGGAGGCGGGCGCGCCTCACGCCGCCGGCGGGGGCGCGCCGGGCGGACGGCGGGGCGGGGTGGCGGGCCTCGCCCGGCGCCTCCTCTACACGGGCCCCGCGCTCCGGCTCCTCGGCCACATGCTGCTGGCGGCGGCGGTCAAGCGGTGACGCCGCGCGTCTCGGTGGTGATGGGCGTCCGTGACGGCGCGCCCTGGGTGGGGGAGGCGGTGCGGAGCGTGCTCGTGCAGACCCTCGGGGACCTCGAGCTGATCGTTGTGGACGACGGCTCGACCGACGCGACGCCGGACGTGCTCGCGGCCATCGAGGACCCGCGGCTCCGCGTCGAGCGCCAGGCGCCCGAGGGGCTCACGCGCGCCCTGAACCGCGCGCTCGCGCTCGCGCGGGCCGACCTCGTGGCCCGCCTCGACGCCGACGACGTGGGGCTGCCCCAGCGCCTCGCGCGCCAGCACGCGTTCCTCGCGGCGCACGCGGCGGTGGGGCTCCTCGGCACCGCCGCGCGGGAGGTGGATGCGGCCGGCCGGGAAGTGCGCGTCCTCCGCCCTCCCGAGGACGACGCCGCGCTCCGGCGGCTCCTCATCCGCCGGAACCCGTTCGTCCACTCCTCGGTCATGGTCCGTCGGGCGCTCCTCGAGCGCGTCGGCGGGTACGACGCGCGCCTGGCGGTGGCGCAGGACTACGATCTCTGGATGCGCATGGCCGCCGTCACGCGCCTGGCCAACCTGCCGGAGGTGCTCCTGATCCGACGCCTCGTCCCCGGCCGCGTGACGGCCCGGCGCGACAGCGAGCGCCTGGCCACCGAGTGCCGGGTGCGCTGGCGCGCGGTCCGGGCCGGTACCTACCCCTGGTGGTGCGCGGTCTTCGCGGTCCGCCCGGCGCTCGCGCTCGCGCTGCCGACGCTGGCACGCCGCGCGCTGCGACGTCGCGCGCACAGGGACCGGCCCCGAAGCCGTAGCGGGAAAGTGTAGTAGCATAGGCCCGATGCGCGTCCTGATCACCGGCATCACCGGGTTCGTCGGCAGTCATCTCGCCGAGCATTCCCTGGTCCAGGGGGCGGAGGTCGTCGGCTCGCTCCGCTGGCGCAGCAAGACCGAGCACATCGACCACCTGCGCGACCGCCTCGCCCTGGTCGAGTCGGACCTGCGCGACCTGTTCTCCGTGCGCACGCTCCTCGAGCGTGCGCGCCCGGACTACGTCGTGCACCTCGCGGCCCAGAGCTTCGTCGCCGCGTCGTGGGAGACGCCCGCCGAGACGCTGTGGACCAACGCGATCAGCCAGATAAACCTCTTCGAGGCGATGCGTCAGCTCGGCTCGACGGCGCGGTTCCTGGTCATCGGCTCGAGCGAGGAGTACGGGCTCGTCTACCCCGACGAGCTGCCGATCCGGGAGACGAACCCGCTGCGGCCGCTCTCGCCGTACGCGGTGAGCAAGGTCACGCAGGACCTCATGGGCTGGCAGTACTTCAAGAGCTACGGCATGCACATCGTGCGGGCCCGCGCGTTCAACCACACCGGCCCCCGTCGGGGCGAGACCTTCGCCACCTCGAACTTCGCCAAGCAGGTCGCCGAGATCGAGGCGGGCCTGCGCGCGCCGGTCGTGTACGTCGGCGATCTGAAGCCGACGCGCGACTTCTCCGACGTGCGCGACATCGTGCGGGGCTACTGGCAGCTGCTCGAGCGAGGCGCGCCGGGCGAGGTCTACAACCTCTGCTCCGGCGTCGACTGGTCCATCGAGCGCGTGCTGAGCTTCCTGATCGGACACTCGACGACCCCCCGCATCGACATCCGCCAGGATCCCGCGCGCCTGCGGCCGTCCGACGTGCCGATCCTGCGCGGCTCGAGGGAGAAGATCGAGCGGGCGCTCGGCTGGCGGACGACGATTCCGCTCGAGACGACCCTGGGCGATCTTCTGGAGTATTGGCGACGTCGCGTCCGGCCCCGCGCCAGCTAGGGGCCGCGCGCGTCGCGGCCGGGCCGGGCGCGCCCCGTGTGGCCCTCGTTCACGACTGGCTCACGGGGATGCGGGGCGGCGAGCGGTGCCTCGAGGTGTTCTGCGAGCTGTTCCCCCGGGCGCCGCTCTACACGCTGCTCCACGTGCCTGGCAGCGTGTCTCCCCTCATCGAAGACCGCCCGATCATCACGTCGTTCGTGCAGACGCTGCCGCGCGCCGCCGAGCGCTACCGCTACTACCTCCCGCTCTTCCCGGCGGCCATCCGGCGGTTCGACCTGCGCGGGTACGACGTGATCCTCTCGCTCTCCCACTGCGTGGCGAAGGGGGTGCGCACGCCGCCCGGGGCGCTGCACCTCTGCTACTGCTTCACGCCCATGCGCTACGTCTGGGACCTCTACGACGACTACTTCGGCGCGCGCGCCGGGCGCGTCGCCCGCCTCGTGATGCCGCCGACCGCAGCCGCGCTGCGCCGGTGGGATCGACGCACGTCGGGCGTGCACCGGTTCGCCGCGATCTCGCGGCACATCGCGGACCGCATCCAGCGCGTCTACGCCCGGTCGGCCGACGTGCTCCACCCGCCCGTGGACGTCCAGCGGTTCCGGCTCACCGACTCGCCCGGGGAGTTCTACCTCGTCGTCTCCGCGCTCGCCCCGTACAAGCGGGTCGACCTCGCCGTCGCCGCGGCCACCCGCCTCGGCCGTCGCCTGGTCGTGGTCGGCAGCGGCCCGGAGGACCCGGCGCTCCGCGCGCTCGCCGGGCCGACGGTCGAGCTGCTCGGCTGGCGCTCGGATCCCGAGGTCGCCGAGCTGTACGCGCGCTGCCGCGCGGTGCTCTTCCCGTCGCTCGAGGACTACGGCATCGTCCCGCTCGAGGCCGCGGCGGCCGGCCGGCCGACGATCGCCTTCGCCCGGGGCGGCGCGCTCGAGACGATGGTCGGGCTCGACGCCGTCGAGGAGTCGCCCACCGCGGTCTTCTTCGCCGAGCAGACGGTCGAGTCGCTCGTTGACGCGATCCGGCGGTTCGAGGCGGTCGAGGACCGATTCGACCCCAAAGCGCTCCGGGCCCGGGCCGAGCGCTTCGACCGCCCGATCTTCAGGCAGCGCCTCGGCGACTGGATCGCACGGTGCCGGAGCGAGATCGCCGCATGCTGAAGGCCTACTCGCGCTTCTTCGAGCACCTCACGCTGCTCGTGGACCTCGTGCTGATCGCCGGCTGCTGGGTCGGCGCCTACGTGCTCCGCTTCCACGTCGTGGGCGGCGTTGACGTGCCCCCCTTCCGGAGCTACGCCCTCCAGCTCGTCCCGATCCTCGCGGTGTGGGGGATCGCCTTCAAGGCGTTCGACCTCTATCGGCCGCATCGGCTGGGCTCGCGGCTCGCCGAGTGGTCGGATGTCACGAAGGCCTCGACGCTCGGCGTGCTGGTCCTGGTCGCCGTCATGACCTTCGTGTTCCGGTCGTACGAGTACTCGCGCCTCGTCATCGTCGCCTTCTGGGCGATGTCGATCGTCGTCCTGAGCCTGTCGCGTGCCACGTTCCGTGAGCTGCTCCGCGTTGCCCGGCGCCGTGGCTACAACCAGCGGTACGCGATCGTCGTTGGCGGGGGCGAGCCGACGACCGAGGTGCTCCGGGTGCTCCGGCGTCGGCCGGACGTCGGAATCCGGGTGCTCGGCGTGTTGAGCGACAAGGCCGAGATGCCGGCCGGGGACGTGCGCAGGCTCGGCGGGCTCGACGACGTCCGCGCCATCCTCGACCGCCACCAGGTGGACGTCGTCTTCGTCGCGCTGCCGAACAGCGACTACTCGCGGCTCAACACGGTGCTCGCCGGCATCGGGGACGACCCGGTCGCCATCCACCTCGTACCGGACATCTTCGGGCTCGCGTCGCTCCGCGGCGGCGTCGAGGAGTTCGAGGCGATCCCGTTCATCCACCTGCGAGAGTCGCCGCTCTACGGGTGGAACGGTGTGCTCAAACGCGCCGTCGATCTCGGGCTCGGGACGGTGGCGCTGCTCGTGGCGGCGCCCCTCATGCTGGCCATCGCGGTCGCGGTGAAGCTCAACTCGCCGGGGCCCGTGCTCTACCGTCAGGAGCGGATGGGCCTCGACGGCCAGCGGTTCCGGATGCTCAAGTTCCGGACGATGCACGCGGACGCGGAGCGCGACACCGGGCCGGTGTGGGCGAGCCCCGACGACCGGCGCCGGACGCGGCTCGGCGCGTTCCTGCGCCGGTCGAGCCTCGACGAGCTCCCGCAGCTCTTCAACGTCCTGCGCGGCCAGATGAGCCTGGTGGGCCCGCGGCCCGAGCGCCCGAGCTTCGTCGCCGAGTTCAGGCGCCGGGTGCCCGGCTACATGCTGCGCCACAAGGTCAAAGCCGGCATCACGGGCTGGGCGCAGATCAACGGCTGGCGCGGCAACACGTCGATCGAGAAGCGCATCGAGTACGACCTCTACTACATCGAGCGCTGGTCGCTCGCCTTCGACCTCAAGATCCTGATCCAGACCCTCTGGCTCGGCTTCTACAGCCGCAACGCCTACTGAGTTGAGCCCACGGCGTGGTCGTGCTATTCAAACGGGACGCGAGTCGCCCACGCGCGGCGAGGCGGGACACCGAAGGACCAGGAGGTCGGCCATGAGCCAGGACGGAGCGGCGACTATCTCCAGACGGCGCTTTCTGCAGGCGGGCGCCACCGCGGCGCTCGGCGCTCATCTCCCGGGGCCCTGGGTGGGGCGCGCGGCGGCCCAGGCGGAGGGGCCCCTGCGGCTCGGGTTCCAGGTCCATCGGACGGGCATCGGCGCCGTCTACGGCCGCTGGTACGAGCGGGCGACGACGGCCGCCGTCAAGCTCATCAACGAGAAGGGCGGCATCGGCGGACGGCCGGTCGAGATCGTCGCCGAGGACGACGGGACCGATCCCAAGCGCGGCGCCGAGGTGGTCGAGAAGCTCGCCGTCCAGCACAAGGTGGACTTCATCTTCGGCACGCTGTTCTCGCACGTGGTCATCGCCTCGGCCCCGCGGGCGGGCGAGCTGAAGATCCCCTACATCGTGGTGAGCGAGGGCTACCACGTGGCCTCGGGGCGGCTCAACCGGTACGTCTTCCAGCCCGGGATCACCGACGTGCGGGCCCAGGTCACGGCGGTCGCGCCCTGGATCCTCAAGAACCTCGGGAAAAAGGTGACGCTGATCTTTCCCGACTACGCCTTCGGCCACGACCACCGCGACTTCTTCAGCCGGGTCGCCACGGCCCAGGGCGGGACCATTCGAGCGCTGCTCCCCATCCCGCCGACCGAGACGTCCTTCACGAAATACTTCCCGCGCGTGCCGGCCGACACCGAGGTGCTCTACCACGTGATGGTGGGCCCCGGCGTCCTCACCTTCGTCAAGGAGATGGGGGAGCACTTCGGCGCGCGCCGCCCGCAGATCTTCGGCTTCATCGATTCGCTGGAGGGGGTCGACCTGGCGAGCGCCGGGCTGGAGTTCCTGGAGGGGACGTACTTCTGGGAGGCCTTCCCGCGCTACGCCGCGGCCACCATGCCCCAGCACGTGCGCTTCTACCGCGAACGCGTCGGGGTCAACGCCAACGGCGCCAGCGTCAACGACCCGCGGGACGTCTCCACGTTCTCGCACATGTTCGGCTGCTGGGAGACGCTCTTCGTCATCAAGCGGGCGGTGGAGCAGAGCGGCTACAAGAAGCCCGGGGCCGCCGCCTACAGGGCCTTCATCGAGACCCTGGAAGGCTTCCAGTCCTTCCCCGAGGGCACCGAGCATCCCCAGGGGCCGAAGAGGTTCGTCGGGCGGCTCCACCAGGTCTTCGGCCAGCAGGTCGTCTCCAAGGTCGAGAAGCGCCGACTCACCGTCATCCATCGAACGGCGATCGAGGACTCGATGTACGCGCCCGAGGCCGACTATACGAAGCAGCCACTCTAAGGACATGGGGGGCTCCGGGCGCCCCCCAAGCCCCCCGGCGCTCAGGGCGCCCCGGCACAGCCGTGGCGCCCTTCGACAACGCAATTCGTTCGGGCCTCGCGAGTCGTGAGTCTCGGGGCGCATCTTTTCCTGGCGCTCCTCGAAGGCACGGTGGGCGCGCTGGTGCTGGCGCTCACCGCGCTGGGCCTGTCGCTCGTCTTCGGCGTCATGCGCATCGTCAACGTCGCCCACGGGGCGTTCTTCATGCTGGGCGCGATCGTCACCTGGTATGTCTCCACCCTGCTCGGGAGCTTCCTGCTCGCGCTGGTCGTGGCCCCGCTCGTCGTCGCCGCCGTCGCCGTGGTGGCCGACCGGCTGGTGCTCCGCCCGATCGGATACGAGCCGGAGAGCACCATCGTCGCGACGATCGGCCTCCTGTATATCCTCGAGCAGGTCGTCCTCATGGTGTACGGGCCCTACGCCCGCCCGGTGACCGCGCCCATCTATTTCCGGGTCGACTTCCCGTGGTTCGGCTATTCCGGCTACAAGCTGATCGTCGGTGTCATCGCCGCCATCCTGCTCGTCGCGACCTGGATCGCGCTCGCCCGGACGAAGCTCGGCCTCTACATGCGGGCGACCCAGCAGGATCCCGAGATCGCCCAGGCCTTCGCCGTGCCGGTCGGCCGCGTGTACACGACCGCGTTCGGCGCCGGCGCCGGACTCGCCGCCGTGGCCGGCGCCCTGATCGTCCCCATCCAGCAGGCCCACTATCTCATGGGCCTCGATGCCCTCCTCCTGTCCTTCGTGGTGGTGATCCTCGGGGGGCTCGGAAGCCTCCGCGGCACGCTGGTCGCAGCGTTCGTCGTGGGCCTGAGCGACGGCGCGGTCTCGGTCCTCTTCTCCCCGACGCTCGCCAAGATCGTGGCCACGCTGCTCGTGGGGCTCGTGCTGGCCGTGCGGGGGCGCGGGCTCTTCGGCGAGGAGATCGCGTGACGCTCGGGCTCCACCTGGGCGTCCTCGCCCTCCTCGGCGTGCTCCAGCTCGTCCTCCCGCCGTTCCATCACGGCATGCTGGCCCGCATCATGGTCCTCGCGGCGTATGCCGCCGGCTACAACCTGCTCCTCGGCTACGTCGGCCTCATGAGTCTCGGACACGCCATGTTCTTCGCGGCGGGCATGTACGGCACCGGACTCGCCATCTCCTATCTGGGTGTCGGCGTGGCCACCGGCTTCCTGGCGGGCGTCGTCGCGGGCCTGGCCGTCGCCGCTGCGGTCGGGCTGATCACGCTGCGGACCGCCGGTCCGGCCTTCCTGATCGTGACGATGATGCTCGCCCAGGCCTTCTACCTGGCCACGCTCTACTTCAACGAGATCACCGGGGGCGATCAGGGGTTCATCCTCTCGGGTCTCTCCCTCGATCTCGGCGGGCGGCGCCTCCCGCTGGCCGATCCCGTGGTCAAGTACAACGTGGCGCTCGTCGTGTTCGCCGCCTGTCTCCTGCTGAACTTCTGGCTTGTTCGCTCGCCCGTGGGCCACATCCTGCGCGCGCTGCGCGAGAACGAGGAGCGCACCCGCCTGCTCGGCTACAACACCCCCCGCTACAAGCTCTTCGCGGTGACCGTCTCGGGCCTCATCGCCGCCGTGGCCGGTTCGGCCTACACGCTGCTCTTCTCGTACGTCGGCTCGACGTTCGCCGGGATCCCCTACTCGATCTACCCGCTGCTCTGGACGCTGCTGGGCGGAAGCGGCACCACCCTGGGTCCACTGGTCGGCACGCTGGTGATGACCTATCTCGTGGACGTCGCCAGCAGCCTCACGACGGGGTATCTGATCGTGGTCGGCGTCACGCTCGTCGTCACCATCCTGTGGGTCCCGGCCGGCATCGTGGGCGGCATCCGGGCGCGGTGGGCGCCGTGGCTCCCGTGACCGCGCTCCTGGAGACGAGGGCGATCTCCAAGCGCTTCGGCGGGCTCGAGGCCGTGAGCGGCGTGGACCTCCGCCTCGAGCGGGGCGAAGTGCGCGCGCTGATCGGGCCGAACGGCGCGGGCAAGACGACGCTGGTCAGCCTCATCAGCGGCCGACTGAGTCCGACGTCCGGGCGCGTCCTCTTCGCCGGGCGTGACATCACGTCGCTGCGGGCGTGGGACCGCGTCGGCCTGGGCATCGTCTACACGTTTCAGGTCACCAGCATCTACCGGGGCATCTCCGTGTACGACAACGTGGCGCTGGCCGCCCAGCGCCGGCACCTCCGGGCGCTGTCCGACTGGATCGCGCTCGACCGGCAGGCCGTGGCCCGCGACGTCGAGGCGGCCCTGGTGACGGTGGGGCTCTGGGCCCTCAGGGACCAGCCGGCGCGGGCACTCGCGTATGGACACCAGCGTCTCCTGGAGGTCGCCATGGCGCTGGCGCTCGGCCCCGAGCTGCTCGTCCTGGACGAGCCGACCCAGGGGCTCGCCGCCGCCGAGATCGACGGCCTCTGCGGGCTCGTGCGCGACGTCGCGCGAGCCGCCACGGTGCTCGTCATCGAGCACAACATGGCGGTCGTCCTGGCGCTGGCGGGTCGGGTGACGGTCATGGACCAGGGGCGGATCATCGCCGAGGGCACGCCGCGTGAGATCGAGGCGCACGCGGAAGTCCAGAAGGCCTACCTGGGGCGATGAGACTCGCGCTCGAGGGCGTCGATTGCTATTACGGGGAGGTCCAGATCCTCAAGGAGGTGTCCCTCCACGTCGACGCCGGGGAGATCGTGGGCTTGCTCGGCCGGAACGGCGCGGGCAAGACGACGACGCTCCGGGCGATCATGGGGCTCGTCCGCCCGCGATCGGGGACGATCAGGCTCGACGGCACCGATCTCGGCCGGCTCCGCCCCCACGAGATCCCCGGGCGCGGGATCGCCTATGTCCCGCAGGGCCGCCGGCTCTTCCCGCACCTCACCGTCGAGGAAAACCTCCGCATGGGGCTCCTCGTGCGCGGCGGCGGCGCGGACACGCTCGAGCCCGTCCTCGGCCTCTTCCCCATGCTCGGGGAGCGGCTGCGCCAGCGGGCCGGCACGCTCTCGGGCGGCCAGCAGCAGATGCTGGCCACCGCGCGCGCCCTCTGCGCCAGGCCCGAGTTCCTCCTGCTGGACGAGCCCGGCGAGGGGCTGATGCCGACCCTCGTCGGTCGGCTGCTCGACACGATCGTCGCGCTCAAGGCGCGCCGGGTCGGCGTCCTGCTCGTCGAGCAGAAGGTCGACGCCGTCCTCCGGGTCGCCGATCGCGTCGCCCTCATCGAGAACGGCCGCATCGCGCGCCACGCCACGCCGGCCGAGCTGGCCGCCGAGCCCGAGGTCCTGCTGAGGTACGTCGGCGTGCGCCGGTAGCGGCGGCATCGAGGTCGAACGTCGGCAAGTCCATGGCGCGCCTGCAGCTCGCCTGGACGGAGCGTCGGACTTCTGATCCGAGGGTCGCAGGTTCGACTCCTGCCGGGCACCCCAGAACAGGGTTCTCAGGCCAAGGGCGCCACGCTACACTCGGTGATGATGGACCGGGCGGCGCAGGAGGCATGGATGGCCCAGTGGCGCAGCGCGGCGATTGCGCTGGCCGAGCAGCGCGCCAGAGAGCTGGGCGATCTCACCGACGCCGAGGCGCTGGCGGCGAGCGACGCGTTGCTCTCGCTGGCGCTCGCTGTCCCGATCGATCCGGCGCGTCTCACGGGATCCGGTCTCGTCCGCCAGCAGGCGCTGCTCCACCGGCGCAGCGCGGCGTGAACCCGATCTTCGCCGCCGCGCTGGAGGTCCAGGCCTTCTGTCGAGAGCGCGGCTGGCGCTTCTGCTTCATCGGCGGTCTCACGCTGCAGCGCTGGGGCGAGCCCCGCCTCACCCAGGACGTCGACATCACGCTGCTCACGGGCTTCGGAACGGAAGCGCCGTACGTGGACACCTTGCTCAAGGGGTTCGCCGGGCGCCGATCCGATGCCCGGGACTTCGCGCTCAGGCACCGCGTCGTCCTCATGAGGAGCCCGGCGGGCATTCCCGTTGACGTGGCCCTGGGGGCGATGCCGTTCGAGGAGCGGGCGGTGGCTCGCGCGTCGGAGTTCGTGATCCAACCGGGAGCGGCGCTCGTGACGTGCAGCGCCGAAGACCTCGTCGTGTTCAAGGCGTTCGCCGGCCGCGAGCGCGACTGGCTGGACATTGAGGGCGTCGCGCTGCGCCAGCGCGGACGATTGGATGAGTCGCTGATCTGGGCGGAGCTCGGTCCGCTCCTCGCGCTCAAGGAGGCACCGGAGGCCGCTGAGCGACTCCGGACCGTCCTCGACCGCGCTCGCCGCTGAAGGGGGACGCATGAAGACCTTGATCCGCAACATCGGCACGCTGGTCAGCGGGGACATCCACACGCCTCTCCTCGACGCCGACTCGATCGTGATCACTGACGGCCGGATCGCGGCCGTGGGCCGGCGCCTCGACGAGGACACCGACACGGTCATCGACGCGAAGGGCACGACCGTCATGCCCGGCCTCATCGACTCGCACGTCCACCCCGTCTTCGGCGACTTCACGCCGCGCCAGCGGACGGTGGACTTCATCGACTCGGCGATGAACGGCGGGGTGACGACCGCGATCTCGGCGGGGGAGGTCCACCTGCCGGGCCGGCCCAAGGACATCGTGGGGCTGAAGGCGCTCGCGATCGTCGCGGCCAAGGCGTACGCGAACTTCAGGCCGGGCGGCGTCAAGGTCCACGCGGGCGCGCCGATCCTCGAGCTCGGCATGGTCGAGCAGGACTTCGCCGAGATGGCCGCCGCGGGCGTCAGGCTCGTCGGCGAGATCGGGCTCGGGTCCGTGAGGACGGGGAAGGACGCGGCGCCGATGGTCCGCTGGGCGAAGCAGCACGGCATGACCGTGACGATCCACACCGGCGGCCCCTCGATCGCGGGCTCGAGCCCGATCACCGCGGAGGTCGTCCTCGAGGCGGCCCCCGACGTGGTCGGCCACATCAACGGCGGGACGACCTCGATGACCACGGCTGAGATCGAGCGGCTCGTCGCGACCGACATGGCGCTCGAGATCGTCCAGTGCGGCAACATGAAGACCGCGCTCCACACGCTTCGCGTCGCCACGGACGCGCGCGCCACCCACCGGATCATCATCGGCAACGACGCGCCGTCGGGCACGGGCGTCATCCCGCTCGGGGTCCTCCGGACGCTCTCGCTGCTCGCGGGGCTCGGCGGCCTGGCGCCGGCCGAGGCGGTCGCGTGCGCGACGGGCAACACGGCGCGCGTCTACAAGCTCGGCGCGGGCCTGATCGCGGTCGGCACGGAGGCCGACCTCGTCGTCTGCGACTCGCCGACGGGCTCGGTCGGCAAGGACGCCCTCGGCGCCCTCGCCGCGGGAGACCTGCCCGGCATCTCCATGGTGCTGATCGACGGGAGGATCACGATCGGGCGCAGCCGCAACACGCCGCCGGCCGCGCGCGCCGCCGAAGTCGTCAAGGGCGCCGGGCCGGCCGGGGGCGGGCATTATTGACTCCTGCATAACTAATGCAATGACGCGGTCAAACAAAGGGGAGATCGGATTTCAGGATGCAGGCGCGGAGTAGCGCGGGGCAT
>MGTY01000018.1 GCA_001799695.1 Elusimicrobia bacterium GWA2_69_24 | reverse complement strand
GTCTGCACGCGCACCTGCGCGGCGCCGGGGATGCGGGCGAGGAAGACGGCCGCCAACAACAGACCGAGGACTCTCATAGAGGGGCCTTTCATGAGTTTAGCAGAGGTTCATCATCCCCGCCAGATGCCGATGTGGTAATATTCATCGACACCCCCCACCCTGACCCTCCCCCTCAAGGGGGGAGGGAATCATGAATGATGAATCATAATCCCTCCGGCCCGTCCGAGTGCCCGGTCTGCCGGGCCCCGGGGGCCTCGTTCGCCTGCCAGGCGGTGCTGTACGCGGGCTGCGAGAAAGACATCTTCTCCTGCGCCGGCTGCGGGTCCTCGTACTATTGGCCCAGCCCGGCCCCGGAGGACGTGGCCAGGTGTTACCCCTATTCCTATTATGGGGATTTCCTGAAGCAATACTGGAAGGATTTCTATAAAGGCAGGATGCTGGCCGATTCTCTCGCGGGCTGGAGGGGCTCGGGGACCTTCCTCGACGTGGGCTGCGCGCTGGGGACCTTGCTGGCGGGTTTTCGCGAGCGCTCCGGCTGGAAGGTCCTCGGGCTGGAGTACTCCAAGGAAGCCGCCGAGGCCGGGTCTCGCCTCAACGGGCTCACGATCGCGCCGGGCGGACTCCTGGACGCGCCCTGGCCGGACCGGAGCGTGGACTACGTGCACATGAACAACGTGCTCGAGCACGAATCGCGGCCCCTGGAAGCCCTGCGCGCGGCCGCCCGCCTGCTGGGTCCCGGCGGCCGTCTGCACCTGACCCTGCCCAACGGACCCCTCGACCTCCGGCCCACGCGCGTCCTGTACCGGCGCTGGGGCAAGGCGGTGGTCACCCGGCACGGCGGACACCTCTTCTTCTTCTCGAAGCGCTCGCTGGGACCGCTCCTGGAGCGGGCCGGGCTCCGGCTCCTCACCGTCAAGAACTTCCATTTCAAGTCCGCGCTCAAGGCCCGCGGCTGGACCCCGGGAGCCTACCGCCTGTTCGCCGCGCACCTCTCCCCGGCGCCGCCCCGCGCCGAAGCGCCGCCGCTCTCCTCCGAGGAATGCCGCGCCCGCATCGGCGCCCCCCGCTCCTGGCCCCGCTACCGGCTGGGCGCCGGCTGGCGGCGGCTGTGGCGGCTCCCCTTCGGAGAAATGGGCTGCGATTTAGAAGTCTTCGCCGAAAAATCCTAGTATTGTGCTTGGACCCGTCGGACCTGGAGGCTGACATGGACGCCGCCGAACCCCGCTCCCTGCCGGACAACGCCTATGAACCCCTGAAGCCCGGCGAGTCCTATCAGCCGCTGGTCCCGGCCGACAAGAAGGTCCCCGAGGCCACCCTCCGGTCCGTGGGCTTCGGCCTGTTTTTCTGCGTCCTGTTCACGGTCGCCTCGGCCTATTCCGGCCTCAAGGTCGGGCAGGTCATGGAGGCGGCGATCCCCATCTCCATCCTCGCCATCGGCCTGGCCCGCGTCTTCTCGCGCCACTCCACCTTGCTCGAGAACGTCATCATCACCGGCATCGGCGGCGTCTCGGGCTCGGTCGTGGCGGGCGCCATCTTCACCCTCCCCGCCCTCTACTCCCTCAACCTCTCCCCGCACCCCATGCAGACCATCTTCATCTGCCTCGCCGGGGGCTGTCTGGGCGTCCTCTTCCTCATCCCCCTGCGGCGCTATTTCGTGCGCGAGATGCACGGCCTGTTCCCGTACCCCGAGGGCACGGCGATCACCGAGGTGCTGGTCACGGGCGAGAAGGGAGGGTCGCAGGCCAAGCTGCTCCTGCAGGCCACGGCCATCGCCGGCATCTACGACTTCTTCGTGACCACCTTCCAGGTCTGGAAGGAGTTCATCGACTTCCAGTTCATCGGGATCATGCGCTCCCTGGCCGACAAGGCCAAGGTCGTCGTGCGCTTCGACGCGGTGGCCTTCATCCTGGGACTGGGCTACGTCATGGGCCTGCGCTCCTCCATGATCCTCTGCGCCGGCGGGCTCATCGCCAACTTCGTCCTCGTGCCCCTGGTGTGGTTCATCGCGCGCGGCGCGCCCGAGCTGGTGGTCTACCCGGCGTTCAAGCCCGCGGCCCTCATGTCCGCCAGCGAGATCTTCCGGGGCTACGTCCGCTTCATCGGCGTGGGCGCCATCGCGATGGCGGGGATCTTCAGCATCCTCAAGTCCCTCAAGGTGGTCTGGGGCTCGATCGCCATCGCGGTCAAGGCCTTCCGCGCGGACGGGGGCGCCGCCGCCGTCGAACGCACCGACCAGGACATCTCCATCATCGCGATCCTCCTGGGGGTCATCGCCGCGGCCCTGGCGACCACGGTGTTCTTCGGCTCGCTCGGCTCGGGCTGGCTGGTGGCCCTGGTCGGCCTCGCCCTCACCCTGGTCTTCGCCTTCTTCTTCGCCTCCGTGGCGGCCAACGCCATCGCCACCACCGCGCGCAACCCGGTATCCGGCATGACCATGCTGACCATCATCGTCTCGAGCGTGGTGCTGCTGCGCTTCGGGGTCTCCGGGACCACGGGGATGTTCTTCGTCATGGCCATCGCCGGGATGGTCTGCACGGCCCTCTCCACCTCCGGCCAGGCCATCACCGACTTCAAGACCGGCTATTGGCTGGGCTCGACCCCCGCCGTGCAGGAGCGGGTCAAGTTCCTCGGCGTGGTGGCCGCGGCCGCGGCCTCCGGCCTCACCATCGTGATGCTGGCCAAGGCCGGCTACTACTTCGGCGACGCCCCCGCGGGCACGCCTGAGGGCGTGGTGCTGGCCGCGCCCCAGGCCTCGCTCATGAAGGCCCTGGTCGAGGGCTTCATGAACCGCCAGCCCGTGGCCTACATCCTCTTCGGGGCCGGGGCCGTCATCACCGTGGCCCTGGAGATGCTCGGGGTGCCGTCCTTGGTGTTCGCCCTCGGCATGTACCTGCCGCTGGAACTGAACACGCCCGCCCTGGTCGGCGGCTTCCTGCACCACCTCATCACCGGCCGCGCCGCGGCGCTGGGCGGCGAGGAGGGCAAGGGGATGCGCGAGCGGGGCGTCATCATCGCCTCGGGACTCATGGCCGGCGGGGCGCTGGGCGGGGTGCTCGGCGCGGCCCTGCGCCTCATGCCCGGCTTCGCGGAGGACTGGGTCCGGACCCCGTTCTACGGGACGGAGAGCGTGTCCCAGACCGTGTCCTTGGTCCTGTTCCTGGGCCTGTGCGGCTACATATGGTTCAGCGCCGTCCGCCGGACCCCGGCCGCCCGCTGACGGGAGCTACTGGCGCAGCAGCTTGAAGGCGTGCGCCCAGCGGTTCTCCCTGAAGCCGGGGATGCACCAGAGCATGGCGAGCGGTTCGATGGCCCGCGCCGCCTCGACCGCGCCCATGTCCGCCACGTCGAAGCCGAACTCCTCGAGCACCGCGGCGGCCTCCAGTTTGGCCTCCGCCGAGTCCCCGCAGATGAACATGGTCGGCCTGCCGCCGGGGAACTCCGGGTCCACCATGAAGGGACTGCCGATGCAGCTGAACGCCTTGACCCAGCGGGCCTGGGGCGCGGCCTTCTGGAGCCGCTCCAGCAGGGACTCGTTGGGACCGGTGAAGTAGCGCAGCACTCCGTTGACGGGCGGCTCGTCGGCGATGGGATTGGTCGCGTCAAGGACGGTCTTCCCCTTCAGATTGGCCGGCCCGGCCGCCTGGAGCGCGGCGACAGCCGCCGTGCCCTTGACCGCCAGGACGACGAGGTCCCCGAAGCGGGCCGCGGCGTCGAAGCCGCCGACCCGGACGGCCGGCGCGTCCTTGGCCTGCCAGTCCGCCAGCTTCCCGGGGTCGCGGGTGCCGAGCATGACCTCGCGGCCGTGTTTGAGGAAGCCCGCGCCCAGGGCCCGCGCGACCGCTCCCGAACCGATGATGCCGACCTTGCCTTTAGCCATCATGCCTCCTGGGCGTCCGTCCGGGCCGCCATGATGAAGTCGTTGCGGTGGAGCCCTTTGAGCTTATGGGTCCACCAGGTCACGGTGACGCGGCCCCACTCCGTCAGGAGAGCGGGGTGATGGCCCGCCTTTTCGGCCTGCGCCGCCACCCGGTTGGTGAAGGCCAGGGCCAAGGCGAAGTCCTTGAAAGAGAAGCTCTTCTCCAGGCGCCGGACCCCAGCACGCTCGACGACGCTCCACCCGGGGAGCTGCGCCGCCCAGCCGGTGATCTCCTCGGGCGAGGCCTGGGGTTCTCCCCCCCGGCACGGCGTGCAGACCAGCCCCGCGAGAGGTCCCATGGGCGCGCTCATTTCCACTTGATGCTGCAGCCCACGCTCGGCTTCTGCTCCCGGGGGACGGGACGCCCCGCGAGCAGGGCGTCGAGGGCCGCCCGCAGGTCGCGGCCGGTCACCGGGACCGCGCTCCCGGGACGGCTGTCGTCGAGCTGTCCCCGGTAGACCAGGCGCCGCTCGCCGTCGAACAGGAAGAAATCCGGCGTGCAGGCCGCGGTGTAAGCCTTGGCCGTCTCCTGGCTCTCGTCGTAGCAGAAAGGGAAGGAGAAGCCGCACTCCCGGGCCAGGGCGCGCATGTTCTCGGGGGAATCCTCGGGATAGGCGGCGACGTCGTTGGAACTGACGGCGACGAAGCCGACGCCCGTCCCCTGATAATCCTCGGCCAGCGTCGCCAACCCGGTCTGCACGTGCTTCACGTAGGGGCAATGCACGCACAGAAACATGACCAGGCACCCTTTCTTCCCGGCGCAGTCGCCGAAGGAAAGGGTCTTGCCGCCGACCGCGTCCGGCAGGCGGAAATCCGGGGCGACCGTGCCCAGGGCCAGCATCGTGGAACTCGTCTTCGCCATGGTTTTCCTCCTGCCGACGCCATGATATAGCATTTCCGCCGCCGCCTATTGCGCGGGCCCTTCCAAGGGAATAGACTAGTCGTATCTTGACCGTCCGATACCGGTCGTTCGCGCGCGCGCTCCCCGCCCTGGTCGCGGGCTGGGCGCTCGCCTCTTTTCCGGCCCCGCTCGCCGCGGGCGACAACCAATTCGGCCTGACCGACGGCCGGGGCGGCTTCTACTCCATCTCCAACCGGTTCAACGGGGCCAACGACATGATCCAGGTCAAGCGGCTGAGCCCCAACGGCGGAGTCCTGTGGGAGGACTACCGCAACCCCCCGGGGGTGGACCTGCGGGCCGCCGCCGTGGCGTCCGACCCCTCCGGGAACGTCCTCATCGCGGCGGTGCGGGGCACCGGCAACGCCTGCATCCTGACCCTGTTCCGCTACCGCCCCGACGGGACGCTCGACCAGGAGGTCAGCTTCGACGACGGCGCCCGCAACCTCCCCTCGGCCGTGGCCGCGGACCGGGACGGCAGCATCTACGTGGGCGGCACCGTCCTGCGCAGCGGCCGCTCCCGCGCCCGTCTATGGCGCTACGACGCGGGCTTCGGCCTGCTCTGGAACCAGGAATACGGGGACTACGGCAACAGCTACCTGATCCAGCTCCAGACGGGCGTGCGCAACGAGGCGATCGTGGGCGTCGAAGTGCACCAGCCCAACAGCGACAGCTCCGGCCAGTACGCCCGCGTCAGCGTCACCTACGAGGTCAACGGCTCGAGGTCCTCGGTGCAATGAGACCGCTCCCGGTCCTCCTGCTGCCGGCGCTCCTGTCCCTGCCTTGCCGCGCCGCCGGCACCGCCGCCTTCGTGAGCGCCGACGCCGACCGGGTCTACACCCTGGACCCGGCGGCCATCTACGACCGGCAGAGCCTGGCGGTCGCCGTGAACATCTTCGAGCCGCTGGTCATCTTCGGGACCGATCCGGTCCGGGCGCCGTTCTCGCCCTTCCTGAGTGCCGAGGTGCCGACCCGGGCCAACGGCCTGCTCTCCGAGGACGGGAAGACCTACGCCTTCCCGATCCGTCCGGGCGTCGCGTTCCAGGACGGCACTCCGCTCACCCCCGAGGACGTGCGCTACTCCTTCCTGCGCTTCATGCTCCAGGACCGCGACGGCGGCCCCGCGGGGCTTCTGCTTAAGCCCATCCTGGGGGTCTATTCCACCCGGGACGCGCGCGGCGGGACCGTCGTCAGCTACGAGGACGCCGCCCAGGCCGTGCGCGTGGACGGCGGCGCGGTGATCGTGCGCCTCAAGGAGCCCTGCTCCGCGTTCCTGGACGTACTCGCCTCCTGGCCCTTCGTCACCTCGAAAGGCTGGGCCGCGGCGCATGGCGATTGGGACGGGGAGGCGGGGACCTGGAAGGCGTTCAACGGCCGAGACCATCGCGAGGGCCCCCTGCGCTGGAGCCCCATGGGCACCGGACCGTTCCGGCTCTCCCGCGAGGAGACGAGCGAGGACCAGGTCGTGCTCGTGCGCCATGACGGCTACTGGCGCGGTCCGGCCCCGCTGGCGAAGGTCGTGTTCCACCAGGTGGATTCGGAGTTCGTCCGGCTGGGCATGCTGCAGGCCGGCGACGCGGATTCCGCCGCCCTGAGCCGCTCGAGCCTGCGCGACCTGGCGGGCGCGCCCGACATCGTGATCCAGGACGACCTGCCCACCTCCTCGGTCGGACCGATCCTCCTGTTCACCTTCCGCGCGGACGGCCGGGACAACCCCGCGCTGGGCAGCGGCCGGTTGGACGGGAAAGGCATGCCCCCCGACCTCTTCTCCGACGAGGACGTGCGCCGGGGCTTCGCGCACTCCTTCGACTACGACCTCTTCCTGAAACAGGCCCTGCGGGGCAAGGGGGAACGCGCGGAGGGCCCCCTGCCGCTCGCCGCCCTGGGCATGACGGCGGGAGTCCCGGCCTACGGCCATGATCCGGAGCGGGCCGTCCGGCACCTCAAGAAGGCCTGGGGCGGGCGGCTTTGGGAGAAGGGCTTCCAGGCCGAGCTCGCCTACAACGCCAACGACCCGACGGCCCAGGCCCTGGCCGAGATGCTCGCGGCGGGACTGCGCGGGCTCAATCCCGCCTTCGCGCTGACGCCCAAGCCCATGTGGGCCTCGACCCTGGAGAAGGAATCCCTGCGCCGCCGCCTCCCGCTCTTCATCTCCGGCTTCGAACCGGATTACCCGGACGCGCACTCCTACGCGGTCAGCCTCCTGCACAGCGAGGGGACCTTCCCCAAGGCCCAGGGCTTCGCGGACCCCGAGGCGGACCGCCTGGTCGCCTCCGCCATGCGCAATACCGACGAGGCCGCGCGCGCCAAGGACTACGCCGCGCTCCAGGAGCGCTACCAGAAGACCCTGCCCCAGCTCTATTTCTTCCGCCCGACCGCGTTCCGGGTCATGCGCGGCGGGGTCTCGGTCCCCAAGCCGGACCTGAACCGGCCCGACCCGTTCGCCCTGCACAACTTCTTCTACTTCTACCGGGTCAAGAAGAATGGCTGAACCGGCCAGCCAGAACCTCACCATCCTCTTGAGCGACATCAAGGGGTTCACGGCCAAGACCTCCCAGAAAAGCCGCTCCGACATCCTGGCCATGCTCGAGCGTCATAAGGACCTCGTCCTGCCGGTCCTGGAATCCAAGGGCGGACGCCTCATCAAGACCATCGGGGACGCCTTCCTCGTGGTCTTCACCAGCCCCACCGACGCGGTGCTGGCCGGGGTCGCGGTGCAGGATGTCCTGACGATCTACAACGAGGGGAAGACCGAGGCCGAACGCATCGAGGTGCGCATCGCCATCAACGCGGGCGAGGTGAGCCTGGCCGACAACGACATCTTCGGCGACCCGGTCAACATCACCGCGCGCATCGAGAGCATCGCCGAGGCCGGCGAGGTCTTCTTCACCGAAGCGGTCTACTTGGCCATGAACAAGCGGGAGGTCCCCTCCAGCGAGATCGGCCTCCGCCAGCTGAAGGGCATCCCCGAGAAGATCCGGGTCTACAAGGTCGTCCGGGAGCAGCCGGTGGGCGGCATGGCCCCGGACGCCCCGCCCGCGCGCGGCTTCCTGGGGCTCCTGCACCCCAAGGCCTGGGGCGGCGCCCCGGCCGCGATGGTCCCGGCAGAGGCGGTCCGCGCCGGCTTCTGGCCTCGCCTGGGAGCCCTGCTGATCGACCTCCTCCTCTGCTGGCTCCTGCTCTCCACGTTCCTGCCCAGCGGACCCTCCATCCACGTCGCCGCCCAGAAGCCCCAGGCCGTCGGCGCCAAGACCGGAGGATTGATCGAGGCCGACGAGAAAGGGGCCACCCTCGGAGGCGTCGTCCGGCTCGACGAAAAGGGCATCCACCGCGTCGCTGAGGACTCGTCCGCCCGCCCCCCGAAAAAGGAGAGGGCGAGCGACGAGGAGGACGAGGAGGAGGATTCCGAGACGCTCTACGACAACGGCAAGGGCTTGAAGGTGTCCAAGGCCCAGGCAGCGAAAGGCCCGCCCTTCTTCACGATCCTCTGGGTCCTCTACGGGACCTTCTTCCTGACCTATTGGGGCGCGACCCCGGGCAAGCGCGTGTTCCGCCTCCGCGTGGCGGCCGCCGGGGAGGGCCAGGCCCTGGATTGGCGCGCCGCCTTCACGCGGACCCTCTTCACGGTGGTCTCCGCCTTCTGCCTGCTGGGATTCATCTGGGCCCTCTACGACAAGGAAGGCCGGACCTGGCATGACCTGGTGGCCGGGACCCGGGTCCTGAGATTCCCCGCTTGAGCGCCCCGGAAGACAGCCTCGGCACGCACCGCCCCCATCAGCACGGCTGGCGGCAATGGATCATACTCTCCGTCTGGGGCTTCTTCCTGACCGCCTCGGTCGTCGCTTTCTGGAGGAGCGGACTCTCCGTGCCGGAACTCCCGGACGCCATCCGCCGCTGGATCGCCCCTTTCGGCCGGACCGCGCCGGCGCTGTTCATCCTCCTCTTCGCCGTCCGCCCCCTGGTCATCATGCCGGTCTCGGTGCTGTGTCTGGCCTCCGGCCTGCTCTGGGGCCCCCTATGGGGGAGCCTATGGGCGTTGCTCGGGGACAACATCAGCGCCTGGTCCGCGTTCTGGCTGGCCCGCTGGCTGGGGAAGGCCTGGCTCCACCAGCCCAAGAACCACCTCCTGCTCCATGTCGAGCGCTACCTCCGGGAGCACAGCTTCATGGCCGTCCTCATCCTCCGCCTCATCTACCTGCCCTTCGACCTGGTGAATTTCGCCTGCGGCCTGAGCGGCATGCCCTTCCGGCCCTTCGCGGCCGCGACCTTCTTCGGCGTCCTGCCCAGCGTCATCACCTTTGTCTATTTCGGCAGCAGCTGGCTCGACCCGAAGAATCTGCTGATAACCGCTGCCATATTCCTTTCGAGCCTGCTCGTGGCGCGCCTGGTCCACCTCCATCCCATGGGGCAGAAGGTCCACCACGCCATGAAAAAGAGCTCGGAAGGCGCCTCCGGACACCCCGATCAATAGTTTTTTCCTAATAAAAGCAGGCTTATTTATAGGGATAATAGTCCTTGTTAATCCGTAATATTTAGGTCATTGACGGTCCGGATTCCCGGGGCTACACTTAGACGGACTCCGAGACCATGCCCCGCCCCCCGTTGCTGCGCGGTTTACGGACCGTGGCGCTCGCCTGTGCCGCGTTCCTCGCTTTCCCCCTGCATGCCCAGCAGAACCCGGGTCCGGGCAGCCAGACGAAGCTCGACCGCTACCTGAATTCCGCCAGGAACAAGACCGTGCGCGGAGGCAGCCGGCCGGCAGGGACCGGGCAGGGCGGGACCGTACAATACGACCGCGCGGCTCTCCGACGCCTGCGCTCCCGCATCAACCTGGACCCGGACGCTCCGGACCCCACCATCCGCGTCATGATCCGGGCCAAGCCCGGCACGACGCGGGAGCAGCTCGCGGCCGTCTCGGACTCCCTGAAGATATTCACCCAGGCCGGGGACATCTTCACCGGGGAGATCCCGATCCGCCTGCTCTCCCTCCTCGAGGAGAGCGCGCTCATCGAGAGGACCTCCGCGTCCACCCTGGGCAAGGCCCTCAACGACCGGGCGCGTTCCGCCTACCAGAACGGCGCCGTCTATGTCGGCCTCAACGCCCCCCAGACCGACATGTTCGGGCAGGGGGTCGTGGTCGGCGTCGTGGACACGGGCATCGACTTCCGCCACCCCGATTTCCTCGACGCGAACAGCTACTCCCGCATCCTCGATCTCTGGGACCAGACCACCGGCGCCTCCAATCCCCCGCAGAACTACTCTTACGGCACGAAGTGGACCAAGGCGCAGATCGACACCCAGCTCGACGTGGCGGGCTGCCGCACCAACATCATCAACTGCACGACCGTGACCGAGCGCGACACCTCGGGCCACGGGACCCACGTGGCCGGCTCCGCGGCCGGCGACAGCGCCACCTACATGGGCATCGCCCCGCAGGCGGACCTGATCATCGTCAAAGCCGAGCGCGCCAGCGGGTTCTACGAGGACGACGTGCTCAACGCGGTGGGCTGGGTCTTCCAGCAGGCCGCGGCGGCCGGCAAGGCCGCCGTGGTCAACCTGAGCCTGGGCTGGTCCTCGGGCCCCCACGACGGGACGAGCATCCTCAGCACCGGGCTGGCCGCACTCACGGGAGCGGGGAAGATCATCGTGGCCGCGGCGGGGAACTCGGCGAACCAGGCCATCCACGATTCCGGGAGCGGGACGCACAGCCAGGTCCTGACCGCGCAGGACACCGGAGTCTCGGCCTGGGGCGAGTTCTGGTACGACACCGACACCAACTACACGGCGCGGGTCTGCCTGGGGGCGAACTGCAGCACCTACATCGCCCGCGGCGGCTCGGAGATCACGACTTTGGGCGGGGTGAACGTCGAGACGGGCCATGATAACACCTCCCCCCGCTGCTTCTGGTTCTACTTCCCCGACGGGGTGACCTCGGGCAACACCATCACCGTCAATTTCCAGGGCGGGTCGACCCGGGTCGACGGCTGGACCGACACGACCCTCTCCTTCAACAGCCCCGACGAGACCCGGCACATCTCCCAGCCCGGGGACTCGACCGGCGTCATCACGGTCGGCGCCTATTCCAACAAGAACTCCTGGCCCACCGGCAGCTACAGCGTCCCCATCACCGAAGGCTACGTCTACACCTACGGAAGCCGCGGCCCCACCCGGGACGGGCGGACCAAGCCCGACATCGCGGCTCCGGGCTGGGGCATCGCCTCGTCGATGTCGCAATCGGACTCCGGGGCGCCGGCCTACCAGATCCTGCCCGGCAGCACCCACCGCATCAACCAGGGGACGAGCATGGCCTCCCCCATGGTGACCGGAGCCGTGGCCCTCCGCCTCCAGCAGAACGCGGCCCTCACCCCGGCGACCGCGCTCACGGACCTCCAGAACACGGCCCGCACCGACGCGGCCACGGGAGGGGTCCCCAACAACGACTTCGGCTGGGGCAAGGTCAGCGCGGAGATGGGGCTGCTGGGGACGCCTCCGGTCATGAACTCCGCCCTGACCCTCTCCGACGCCAAGAGCATCACCTGGGCCTGGGACCTCTATACCGTCAATCACAACGCCGTGCGCGTGCTGCGGGCCGGGGACAACGCCAACCTCTCCGGCGACCTCGCCTACAACGCCGAGACCTGGACCCAGCAGTCCCTGACCCCGGACACCGACTACAGCGCCTACGTCCAGGTCTATAACGCCCAGGCCAGCATGAACTCGGGGACCCTGTCCAGGCGGACCCTGGCCTCCCTGCCCGCGCCGCTCGACCCCACCGGGATCGGCGGGAGCGCCGTGACCGCGAACTGGAACGCCAACGACAACCCAGGCACCGTGCAGTACTACGCGCAGAGGGCCCTCGACTCCGGCTTCACCAGCGGGGTCATCAGCTCCGGGTGGACCGCGGCCTTGACCTACAACTTCACGGGCCTCGCGATCGCCACCCAGTACCATTTCCGGGTCAAGGCGCGGAACTCCGCCTCCCTGGAAACGAACTGGACGACGCTTCCCTCGACCTTCACCACCATCAACCTTCCCACCTCCGCGGCGCCCACGGGAATCACCCTCGACGCGGTCACGGCCAACTGGGGGGACGGCGGGAACCCCGGCACCGTCGAATTCCAAGCGGAATCCACCCTGGACTCCGGCTTCACCATGCCCGTGGGCAACTCGGATTGGACGCCGGGGACGAGCTTCTCCTTCACCGGACTCTCGCGCTCGACCACCTACTACTTCCACGTCAAAGCCCGGCGCCCGGACGGGGTGGAGACTTCCTGGGTCGGCCTGCCCAACGCCGTGACCCTCGCCGCGGCGCCCACCTCGGCCCCGATCGGCCTGATCGGGGACAGCTCCGCCACGGTCAACTGGGGCGCCAACGAGAACCCCGCGTACGTGCTGTACTACGCCGAAGCGGCCCAGAACTCGGGGTTCACGACGGGCCTCGTCAATTCCGGCTGGAAGGGCTATCTCACCCATACCTTCACCGGCCTCAACGCGAACACCACTTATTATTTCCGCGTGAAGGCGCGCAACTCCAGCCTCGTGGAGACGGCCCCCACGGACCTTCCCATCGCGGCCACTTTGCCCCGGGTGCCGGTTTCCGGGGCGGTCGCCGGCATCACCCGCTCCTCGATCACCTTCTCCTGGGGCGCCAACAGCAACGCCGCGGGGACCCAGTATCTGGCCCAGCTCTCGCTCGACGATTTCGCCTCGGTGGACCGCAGCTCGAACACCAGGAACCTGTCGGTGCTCTTCGGCTCCGGCGGCGTGGGCGCCGCCCTGTCCCCCAACACCACCCATTACTTCCGGGTGCAGGCCATCGGCCACTCGGGGGTGGGGACCGGCTACGTCGAGAAGTCGACGGCCACGGTGGCCGCCCCGGCCACGGCCGCCGTGCCGGCCTTCTCCGACGTGGTGTACTCCGTGACCGCGCATTGGACCCCGTCGGCCGCGTGCGTCGGCTACCGCATCGAGATCGCCACGGCCGCCAACTTCGGCGGCACGCTCCTGCGCCTGAGCATCGACGACCCCGCAGCCTCCAGCCGGGAGATCGACATCCTGCAGCCCAACACCACCTACTATTTCCGGATCGGCGCCGTGAACTCGAACAACCTGGTGGCCTACCCCCCCTTCAACAACTTCCTGGTGATAGGCTCGACGCTGACCGGGGTCTTCACGCGGTCCAGCACGACGGTAACCAACACCGAGGAGATGGTCGTCCAGCTTACTCCCCCGACGCAGTTCAACGCCGTCACCTTCGTGGAGGTGCGCGCCCCGCCCGGCAGCCTACCCGGGGCCTCCACCCTTTCCGCGATCGCCAGCCAGAGCTTCCTCTACCCTAACGAGAACTCGAGCCAGGTCCGGCTGACGCCGATCGCGCCCGATTCCGCCGTGGATATCTCCGCAGGCGGGGTCCAGCCCACGGCGGACGTCATCATCCGCATGACCTATGACCCGGCGGAGCTCCCGGTCGGCGCCAACCCGGACCTCCTCGTCATCGCCAATTTCCATGCCAACCTGAACAAGTGGAATGTGTTGACGACCGAAAGGGAAGGGAACGTGCTGACGGCCCGGACCCGGCATTTCTCCCTGTTTGCGCCTTTCTTGACCTCGTTCGGCACCGCGCTCGACGGGATGCAGGTGTACCCCATCCCGTGGATGCCGGGCACCGGCGACCCGCTCTTCGACCGGGACAAGCTGGCCTTCTCGAGCCTCCCGACCGATGCCAAGGTTCGCCTCTACACGATACTCGGGGAGTACATCCGCGAGCTCGAGACCGGGGGTTCCCCCTTCATCTATTGGGACGGGCGCAGCTACACGGGCTCGAACGTGGGTTCCGGCACCTACCTGGCGGTGGTCACGGGCGGCGGGGCCCGGAAGGTGCTGCGCGTGGTGGTGGTCCGATGAGGACCATCCCGCTGCTGCTCGCGGCGGCGGCGCTCCTAGGGCCCGGGACCGCCCGCGCCATGACGGGCAATCCCGGCGGCGCCACGGCCCAGTTCCTGCGCGTGGGGCCCAACGCCCGCGCCCTCGGCATGGGGGAGGCCTACGGCCCGATCGCGGAAGGCGCCGCGGCCATCTACTGGAATCCCGCGGGCCTGGCCCAGATGAAGGGCCCGGAGCTTGCCTACTCCCACGCCGAGATGCTCCGCTTCTTCCATCACGACTACATAGCCTACGCACACCCCGTGGCTGCGCTCGGCGGGACGCTGGGCGGATCGGCCAACTTCTTCTACCAGGACTCCATGCCGCTGGTGACCAACACCAACGAGCAGGTCGGGACCTTCCGCCCGCACAGCGAGGCCTACACCCTGGCCTACGCGCGCTCCCTGCAGGTCGGCGACGAGAACATGGCCATGGACCGGCGCTACTTCCAGGAACTGTGGACTCTCCCGCGCGCCACCAAGCCGCTGGAACACGGCAACGAGATGTGGGTCGGGGACCTCATGGTGGGCGGCGCCCTGAAGCTCATCTACGAGCAGATCCACACCCAGAGCGCCACGTCCCTGGCCTTCGACGGCGGCGTGATCTTCCGCCCCGCCGAGACCCCGGAGTTCTCCTTGAGCTTCGCCCTCCTCAACGTCGGGACCCGGCCGCGCTTCCACACCAAGACCGAGGGCCTCCCCGCTGAGGCGAACATCGGGGCGGCCTACAACTTCCTCTGGTCCGGGAACCGGTTCCTGCCCGCGGTGGAGGTCTCCGTGCCGTACTACGGAAGGCCTTCCGGCAAGCTGGGCTTCGAGTACTCCACCATGATCACTGAGAGCTCCGCCATGTCCTTCCGGCTGGGCTACAAGAGCCTCACCCTCCCCGAACTGGATTATCTGACCGGGCTCACGGGCGGCATCGGCTTCGCCCTGCGGCAGATCTCGCTGGACCTCGCCTTCCAGCCCATGTCGGTGCTGGGCGAGTCCTACCGGGGCACCCTGAGCTACCGCTTCTAGTGTAGTGAATCATGAGTCCGATCGCATTCGTCACCCCGGCGAAAGCCGGGGTCCAGGCGCCAGAACGGGATTTTTGAATCCGTCCCGCACGCTGGATACCGGCGTTCGCCGGTATGACGGATTTTCAAATGTAAAGAAGTGTTGGAAGCACTACACTGACGGGGCATCATTCTCTAGGGCGGCCGGCAGTTTCGGCTTCCGCCTCCCGGCGCAGGTAGCGCCGGAAGGCGCGGCGCGCCGAGGGCGTCCCGATGCGGGACAACGCCAAGGTCGCTCCGTAGCGCACCGCCGCGCTGGGGTCCTTCAGAGCGCCCACCAGGGCTTTGACCGCGGGGTCGGCCGCCGGCCCGATGTTCCCCAGGGCAAGCGCGGCGCTCGCGCGCACCCGGGGGCTCTGGTCCTTGAGGAGCTGGCGCAGCGGCGCGACCGCCGGGGCGGCGACCGCTCCCAACTGGCCCAGCTCGTCGGCGGCACGGGAGCGCACCCGCGCTTCCGCGGAACCCAACAGCGCCAGCAGCGGCGGCCGGGGATCGGCCGGAGGGCTGTTCAGGACCGGGTCCGCGTTGAGGAGCGCCGCGGCGTCGATGGCGGGGTCGCGCTTCATCTCGACCGGCGGGGGACTCGGCGGGAGCGCCTCGGGCGTCCCCTTCGTCTTCAGCCGCCCCGGGCCGAAGAGCAGGGCGTCGATCTCATCCGTCTCCAGCAGGTCCGCCGGCGAGGCTTCCCCTGCCGGCCGCTCCGGGAGCCCCTGGGGGGGCGGCAAAGACTCCGCCTCGAGCAGTGCCCGGATCTCCTCCTGGCGCCGTCCCAGGACCAAGACCTCGACCGCTCCATCGGGAAGGTCGGCCAGGGCCGCGAGCTCGGCGGCCGAGGGGCCGCCGTCCCCGAAGGCGCTCGCCGTCCTCCCCCCGCCGGAGGGGACCGACGCCAGCCGCTTCCAAGCGGCGACGACCTGAGGGCTCGGCCTTTCGTAGAAATCCGCGCAGACGTTCAGGTCTTCCGCGGCCAAGAGGCCGCGGTCCCCGAAGGCGGAGGCCGGGCTCCGCTCGCCGGAGGCGCCGGCGGCTGCCGTGCCCTGTTTGCGCAGCCAATACCATGCGCTCAATCTCAGGATGCCGCTCTCGGGGTCCTCCGCCGCCTCCTGCACGGCGGAGATGCCGCTCCCGCCCAGACTGCCCAGCCAGTGCAGGGCGCTGATGCGGATCACCCGGCAGGGGTCTTCCCGCAGGGCGCGCCGCAGCTGCGCAATGGCCGCGTCCCCGTACCGTCCCAGCCAATGCAGGGCCGTGAAGCGCACCTGCCAATCGAAATCCCCCATGGCCCGCTCGAGCCCCGGGAGCCCGTCCGGCCCCATGGCGCCCAGCCCGTTGACCGCATGGATGCGCTCGTTCCAGTCCCCCCGCTCCAGCGACTCGAGCAGTTCGGGCCCGCGCTCCTTAGGAGTCGCCGGCATCCCTCCCGGGTAGGACTGGTCGGGCACGGATCCGGCGGCGCGGCCGGTTCCGGGCAGGAGGAGGACGCAGGCCAGCAATCCCGCGCGGGTCATGGTCAGTAGGATATACCGGATACCGCGGGAACGCCAGTGGGGGCGCCGGATCAGGGGCGGGGTTCTTCGGGCGGCACCGGGGTCTTTTCCGGCTCCTTGTCGGCCATGCGTTCCAGGGACTTCTCCGCGTCCTTCTTGCTCGACGCCACCCCCCCGGTCGTGCGCAGGAGTATCGTGTAGCGCAGCCGCTTCTCGGCCTCGACCTGGGCCTTGAGCTTCTCCTGGCGGAGCTTCGCGGCCGTCGGGGGCCGGGGCCGGGGCTTCTTGGCCGGCGGCTTGACCGCCGGGGGCGGGGACGGGGCCGCCACGGGGACGGGCGGCGGCGGCTTCGGGGCGGGCGCCGGGACCGGAGGTGGCGGCGGGACCGGCGCCGCATGATGATGCAGGATCGAATAGAGCAGTCCGCCTGCGGCGATAGCGATAGCGAAGACGAGCGCCCCGGCCAGGCGGCGCGGCGACAGCCGCGCGCGGCCCCAGCGCCAGGCGGCCGCCTCCGCCGCATCCCGCCGGGCCGCCTCCGCGGCGACGGACTCGGCCAGCCGGGCCTGCGCGGCGACCGCCGCCGCCAGTTCGCCGGCCAACGCGTCGCGCTCGGCCCGCAGGGCGGCGGTCTCCGTCCGCAGAGCGGCGGACTCCTCCTTCAAGCCCGCGATCTCGGTCCGGCAGGCAGCCGTCTCCTTCTCCCATACCGCCGCCCGCTCCTCCAGACGGTCCCGCGCCTCGGCGAGCCCCGCCGCGGCCGCGCTGGCCGCCTCGGCGCGCTCCGCCAATGCGTCGAGGCGGGCGGAGGTCTCCGCGAGGCGCCGCTCCAACCGGGCCGCCTCTTCCCGCTGCTGCGCCCCCTCCGCCCGGAGCAGATCCACTTCGCCCCGGGCCGCCGAGAGCTCCTCGCGCAGGGCCAGCAGGGCCTCCTCGCTTTCCTCCTGCCGGGTCAGGATGGCGCCCAGGACGGGCAGGTCCCGGACCGTGGGCTCCGGCTGGATCAGGCAGGGCGGCGCGGACGCGCGCTCCACCTCATCGAGGAGCAGGGCCAGCTGCGGCAGCTCCCCGGCCCGGGCCCAGCGCTCGTCTTCCGGGTCCAGGGTGCGCTCCGGCCGGACCAATGAGGCGCGGCCGAAGCCCGCCACGCCCTTGAGCTCTTGGGCGGAGAACGGCCCCGCGGGCCGCTGCTGGTCCAGGATCCAGTACTTCATCCCAGCATAAGGATAGACCGCGCCGGCCCGGGGCGCAAGCACGGGAGTGTTACAAGGAGGGCCTAGCCAGAAGCCTCCCGGACTAATATGATTGGTGAGCCCCGGGGAGGGTTGGATGAAAATGGAACTGTCCGCGCTTGCCGCCGTCGCCTTCATGTTCGCGCCCGGAGTCCAGGCGGGCGCCGTCGAGCGCGCCGACGTTCCCGAGAAGTACAAATGGAACACGGCGGACCTCTATCCCGACGAGGACGCTTGGGCCCGGCACGCCAAGGAGATCGAGGGCCGCATCCCCAGCCTGGCGGCCCTGCAGGGCAAGCTCGGCGAGTCGGCCGGCGGCTTCTACGCCGCCCTCGACGGCGTCCTGGCCCTGGATAAGGAACTTTCGCGGCTGGGGACCTACGCCAGCATGCGCTCCGACGAGGACACCCGGGTCGAGAAAACGCGCGGGATGAAACAGCAGTCCGAGGACCTGTCGGTCAAGTTTTCCGCGGCGATCTCCTTCCTGCGCCCCGAGATCCTCGCCTTGGGGGAGGAGAGGGTGAGGGGCTTCATGGCCGCGGAACCCCGGCTCGCCCCCTACCAGGTCTGGCTCGACGACATCCTCCGCTACGCCCCCCACACCCTCTCCGCCCCCGAGGAGAAGGTCGCGGCGCAGGCCGACATGATGTCCAGCGGCGGCTCCAGCGTCTACGGCACCCTGACCAACGCGGATTTCCCGTACCCCGACGTCACCCTCTCCGACGGCAAGAAGACCCGGGTGGACGCCTCGGCCTACACCCGCCTGCGCGCGGTCCCCAACCGGACGGACCGCCGGAAGGTCTTCCAGACCTTCTGGAAGAAGTACGCCGAATTCGAGCGCACCCTGGGGACGACCCTCAACGCCCAGGTCAAGGCCCACCTCTTCAACAAGGAAGTCCACAAGTTCGGGACCTGCCTGGAGGCCGCGCTGTTCGGCTCCAACATCCCGGTCGCGGTCTACCGGCAGCTCATCGCCGACGTCCACGCCAACCTGCCCACCCTGCACCGCTACCTCAAGCTGCGCAAGCGCATGATGGGCGTGGACACCCTGCGCTACGACGACCTCTACGCCCCTATCGTCAAGAAGGTGGACCTGAAGTACACGCCCGAGGAGGCCCGGGCGCTCGTGACGGAGGCGGTCGCACCGCTGGGCTCGCAGTACACGACGGACCTCAAGACCAGCTTCGAGAACCGCTGGGTGGACTTCATGCCGTCGACCGGGAAGCGTTCGGGGGCCTACTCCACCGGGGTCTATGGGGTGCACCCCTACCAGCTCCAGAACTTCACCGGCACCTACGAGGAGGTCTCGACCGTGGCCCACGAGTCGGGCCACTCGATGCACACCCTCCTGTCGGACCGGCACCAGCCCTACGTCAGCCACGACTACCGCATCTTCGTGGCGGAGGTCGCCTCGACGCTCAACGAGAACCTGCTCCTCAACCGCATGCTGGAGCGCACCAAGGACAAGGCCACCCGGCTGTTCTTGCTGGGCAGCCACCTCGACGGCCTGCGCACGACCCTGTTCCGGCAGACGCTCTTCGCCGAGTTCGAGCTGCGCATGCACGAGCTGGCCGAGAAGGGCGAGCCCCTGACCGGAGAGAAACTGACCGAACTCTACCGGGGGCTGCTGAAGGAGTATTACGGCGACGCCGCGGGGATCTGCAAGGTGGACGACCTCTACGGCATCGAGTGGGCCTACATCCCGCACTTCTACTACAACTTCTACGTGTATCAGTACGCCACCAGCATCATGGCCGCGGCGCAGATCGCCTCGGACATGCGCGCGGAGGCCGCGGCCGTGCCGCCCTCGGCGGCGCACCGGGACGCCTACCTCAAGATGCTGTCCTCCGGCTCCTCTAAATACCCGATCGACCTGCTCAAGGACGCGGGCGTGGACATGACCAGCTCGGCGCCCTTCACCGCAGCCATGAAGGAGATGAACGCGGTCATGGACGAGATGGAAGCGCTCCTGGCGGAGAAACCGAAGAAATGACGGAAAAACAGGTATCCTAGCCCATGCCCCATCTTAGCCGGCACCGGCTGGCGTCCCACGGCCTGTTCCTGGTCTTCTTCATCGTCATCCTGGCCTTCCATCTCGGCCCCGCGCTCCTGGCCGGTCTTTTCGCATACTCCATCCTGGACCTTTCGCACCGGCTTTTCGCCCGCAGGATCGGGGCCTTCTACGCGCGCATCGCCTCCCTCTCCCTGTTCTTCTTCATCGCGGGCGGCATGAGCTGGATGGTCGTCTCCTTCGTCCAGCAGAGCATATCGACGGTGCCCGTCATCCTCACCACGGTCATGCCCAAGGTCTCGGAAACGGCCTCACGCTGGGGGGTGGAACTCCCCTTCGAGAACATCGAGCAGCTGCGCGGCGCGGCCATCGCGGCCGTGGCCGAGAACGCGGGGGACATCACCCAGGCGTCGGGCCTGCTGACCAAGGGCTTCTTCCACATCCTGATCGCGGTCATCGCCGCGGTGCTGGCCTTCATGGCCCCCAAACCGGAGCCGGGCCCGCGCAACCAGTACACCGCGCTCCGCGAGGAGTTCTTCGCGCGCACCGCCCGCTTCATGGAGAGCTTCGAGCGCGTACTGGGCGCCCAGGTGGCCATCTCGGCCATCAACACCTCGCTGACCGCGGTGTTCCTCCTGGCGCTGGGCTTCCCGCACGCCGCATTCCTCATCCCGGCCACATTCATCCTTGGGATACTACCCATCATCGGCAACATCCTGTCCAACACCATCATCTGCGCTGCCGCCCTCACGCTATCGCTCCGGCACGCGGTACTCTCCCTGATATTCCTCGTCGTGATCCACAAGGGCGAGTACCTCCTCAACAGCCGCATCATCGGGGGCAGCATCCGCGTCCCCATGTGGCAGACCCTCATCGGCATCCTGGTCGGCGAGGTCGTGATGGGCATCCCGGGCATCATCCTGGCCCCCGCCATCCTGCACTACGTCCGCAAAGAGCTGGAAGCCATCCC
>MGTY01000017.1 GCA_001799695.1 Elusimicrobia bacterium GWA2_69_24 | reverse complement strand
TGGGGGCTCCCGGGGCGGCCGCCGACGACGCGATCCAGGCCGAGGCGATGCGCCTGGTGGATTCCATCATGCCCCGGATCTCCCCGGCGTCGCTCAAGCCGGAAGACATCACCGCCTCCAGCCTGTCGCGGGAGCTCGAGGAACTGCGCAAGATCCAGGCCAGCCTGGACGAGAAGCTCGCCGCCGTCGATAAGGAACCCCAGGCCCCCGCGATCGAGGGCGTAGGGGACATCCGTTTGAGCGACCCGGACCGGTCCTGATGAAGAACCTGCACCTGGAGATCGCGGGACGGACCGACAAGGGGAAGCTGCGCGACCGTAACGAGGACAGCCTCCTGCTCCTGCCCGACCTGGGCCTGGCCGTGGTGGCCGACGGCATGGGGGGACACAACTCCGGCGAGGTCGCCAGCGGCCTGGCCGTGGACATCATCGCCCAGTTCGCCGCGAAGATGCTGGGCGGGGCCCGGGAGATCGTCCCGGACGGCGGCGACGCGCGGATCTCGGTGCGGGCGCGCCAGCTCCGGCACTTCATCGAGAACGCCAACACCATGATCTTCGAGAAGGCGCGCGCCTTTCCCAAGGACCACGGCATGGGGACGACCGTGGTGGCCGCCCTGGCCGACGAGCGCAGCATCGCCGTCGCGCATGTGGGCGACAGCCGGCTCTACCTCTTCCGGAAGGGGGAACTGACGCGCCTGACCGAGGACCACTCCCTGGTGATGGACCAGGTGCGCCACGGGCTGATCACCGAGGAGCAGGCGGAGAAGTCCAACCTGCAGAACATCCTCACCCGGGCCCTGGGCACCGAGCCCCGCGTGAAGGTCGACGTCGAGGATCACCCCGTCTTCCGGGGGGACGTCTTGGTCCTCTGCTCGGACGGGCTCACCAAGATGGTCTCCGACGCCGAGCTCGCGGCCGTCCTGCGCTCCAACGAAGGCGCGGCGGAGACGGTCGACCGCCTCATCGCCATGGCCCTGGAGGCCGGCGGGGTGGATAACGTGACCGTGGCCGTCATCCGGGTGGCGCCGCCGCGTCCCCGCGGGTTCCTGCGCTTCGTGCGCCGTTTGCTGGGGGGGAGGTAGGCTCATGCCCAAGCTCCTGCTGAAGTTCAACGCCGCCGTGATCAAGGAGATCGTCTTCGACAAGCCGTCCTTTTCCGTCGGACGCAAGCCCGACAACGACATCGTCATCGACAATCCCGCCGTCTCCGGGCATCACTGCAAGCTGGCCAACATCGGCGACACCTACTTCGTGGAGGATCTGGAATCCACGAACGGGACCTACGTGAACCAGAAGCGGGTGATGAAGGCCGGACTGCACCACAACGACGTCGTGACCATCGCCCGGCACTCGATCGTGTTCCTGGAGGACGCGCCGCCCCCGGGCGCGGACAAGACCATGGTCCTGCCGCCCGCGGCCGTGGAGGCGTTGGCCGCGTCCCCGGGCCCGTCCCCCGCCTTGGAGATCGTCGCGGCCGCCGCGGAGCTGGACTCCGCGCCGCCCGCGGCGGCGTCGGAACCGGCCGCCGGCGCGCCGGCGATGGAATCCGCTCCCGCGGTCTCCCCGGATAAGACCCTGCCTCCGGCCGCCTCCCCGCAGCGGACCCTGCCCCCGGAGCCCGTCCCTCCGGCGGCCGCCACCACCACGGCGCGCCTGCGCGTGCTCAAGGGCGCGGTATCGCAACCGGAGTTCGAACTGAAGGGGACCTCCACCTACATCGGGAAATCCGACCGCGCGCAGGTGCCCATCCAGGGGTCCGGCATCTTCAAGTCGGCGCCGGAGGTGGCGGCGTCCATCCACCGCAAGGGCGAGAACTACACGCTGATGGCCATCAAGGACGGCTACCCGAAGGTCAACGGCGCCGATGTCACCGGCCAGGTCCCGCTCAAGGACGGCGACATCATCGTGTGCGGCGGGACCACCCTGCAGTTCTGCGTCCAGAAGACCTGAACCGCTTCTTTCCGCCTGCCGAGTTCCGGGATTATCGGTCGGCCGACGATCCAATGGAATCATGCTGCAAGAACTCCTCCCGCCCCCCCCCTCTTTTTTTTCGGTCGAACGGCGCTCATTTGGACCACGAGGCGAAGATGGAGGCAAGCCGCAGTGGCTCTTGCGAATGCGGGGAGCTCAGGGATCTGGAGACGAAGATGACCCTACGGATTCCTGAACTCTTTCTCATGGTGTGCCCACCAAGCCCTGGCGCGTTGCACAGATGCACTTGGGCTGAAGAGGCCGCCTGCTGGGTATGGCCACATTGCCATTGATTAGTTCCCAGCCGACGCCTGGGGTGGGACCCGAGCCCTCGCGCCCCGCCGCCCTACCAGATTCCATCAGACCTCCGCCGGCGACTCGCAACCCCCCGCCTTTTTGGACTGCGAGTGAGAAGCTGAGGGAAGAGGCGTTCGCTCCGCGCGAAGGCTCATCAGCGGCACCAATCGCCTTGATAACGACAGCGTTCCCGCACCGGAGGCTCCGGCCGATTCTGGATGGGAAGGGAATCTCCCGCGGATGGGTTTTGCCGCGCGGGAGGATTTGCGACCCCTGGGGGGACCCACGGTAGTGCTCTCGGGGGCGGCGGTGCAGCCACTGGACCGCCCCGCTTCATCCTCTCAGTCGCCTCATCATGGCGTTGCAACAGAGACAGGAGCTTGTATTGGTCAGGGCAACTCTCCCCCTGGGCATGCAAACGGGCGAGTTTGCGGGGAAGCCAAGCCGCGCAATCCCAAAGCCCCAAGAAAGGATCCGGATCCGTCCCATAGGTTTCCGGGCCCAGTCCCGTCCAAATCTGTTCCAGCTCTTGCAGGGGCACCATGACCCGCTCAAGGCCATCTCCGTGGCTGCAGACCTTGGCCGAGAAAGACGATAAGCGGTCGAATGCCCTCTCCCGACGCCATTGGCTCAGGGCTTCTTTTCTGAATCGGGTCTCTTCTTCGAGGCGGGTGTTGTATTGCCCGATGCGATCCAATAAATCGCCTGCCCGTCGGTCCCATGCCGCGGCAAACTCTCTGCCCGACCGGGTCTTCAGCAATTCTGCCGAGTAGTCCGCTTCCGGGTCTGGAGTGTCCTTCCCTTCGGAATACATGCGTTCTCCCCGGAACTGAGCGGCGATGCCGATCCAATTGTCTTGGTTCGGAATGTGTCGGATCGCATCTTCATGATGTAAAATGCGCTTTCCCAGGAAATCGAATGCCTTTTCATCAAGGACGGCCCTTCTCGTTTCCCGGCGAATCCGCTGAATGAACTCCTTCTCGGCAGTGTAAGCCCGAACCTCGGTCTTGTGGGACTCATGAGTCCAAAACCGAGCTTCCAGAGGGTCCGGCAGCCGGATACAACCCATAGGCTGCGCGCGTCTCTTCAATGACCTTATTGAGGGCGTAGTATGACCTCAATTCCGACTGATGCGCCGCTGCGGAAAGTGCGGAGTAAATATCCTGGGATTTCCGGCATGATGGGAAGTAACGATAAAGAAACCGACAACTCTCTTCCGTAGCGGCACGGGCATCTTCAGCCTTCCGGATTGCGACATCGGATGCGTTTGCCAGGTCTTGAGTGGAGCGAAGATGCTCCTTGAGCTTGTCCCAGATATCGAATGGCGGGATCTTCGCATCCGGATAACCTTTTGCCACGCAATCAGTCGGATTCGCTCGAGAATAGTCGCACTCCGTCGCCGCGCAAGGGCTTGAAGCCGCGACTGCCGCCAGGAATGCGATGACGACTGGCCTCATCGCTTGACCGTGAAGCCGAGGATCGGCGATTCAGCATGCACTCGGTACGACCTTAAATCTCCGATAGTGCGCTCCGGGCCGATGAATTCGCAAGACAACTCAAGAAACAATCTCAAAAGCATCGGGAGTGAATCGATCCGGGCCAAGCGCGGCCTGACGAACACGACATCATCGTAGACGGCCTGGATCCGATATTCGCCGGGCTGGGCAAAGGCGTAAGCCATCAGAGGCCGATACCCGGGAGGCGGCATGGGCGGCTTGGTGTCGGCCATCTCTTTCTGCACCTGCGCCTCGCGTTGAGCGATCAACTCGTTGTAGTGGGCGAGGGATGCCCCGTCATTAGTGCGTTTCATCCAGTCTTCGGGCCTGTCGCCTGTGGGTTCTATCATGTGAGGATTGAAGACCACGGGGCTAGTCATCACCGATTCGCCCGGTTTCAGCGTGTAGGAGTCTTTGTCGCGGATTTCCGCGCGGACTTCTTGATTGGCCGCAGGGTCGCTGGAGTATGCGGCGATCGCTCCAGTCCCAGGGAACCGAGGCCCGGGGGGGATCTCTTTTCCATCCGGGCCCCAGACCCTGAAGGAGATGTCGTCGTCGAACGGCAGTCCATCCAGAAAAAAGGTCATCCTTGCGGACACTCGATGGCAACAGGTGTTCTGAACGCGCATGCGATACCATAAGGTATAGCGTTGGTTTACCCTGGCCTCCGGTCTGTCCAACTCAAGGGTCAACGCAATGGGATTGCACCTGGGACGAAAATATTCGCCAGCAGAATCCGGGTTGGGGGGGTCCGGCTCGTCGCCAAGCTCCTGACAGGGTTGATCGCAGGACGCCGGCTGATCGACATAGTGATTGGCGGCTCTCAAGAGGACGAACGCAGCCAGGGAACCCGCTATGACGAGAAGCCAGACTACTAGGCGAATTCTAAGAGTCATGATCGGAAAGTCGGACCGCTATTGACCAAGTCGATACTATAGCGCAAGTCGCTGAGAATCCTCTGGGCCGAAGGGGATAACCACGGGGAAATTCGGCCCACCGGATTCCGGGCCCTTTCCCGTTCCCCCCACGCCTGAGCCAGGAGCCGGATCCCCGCACCTCGCCGCCCTCCAAGATTCCATGGCGTTCCCGGTTTCGGACTAAGAATCTCCGGCTTTCCCACCGTTTCACGATTATCGTAGCCCAGTGGGGGGTCAACGGGGGGCAACTCGCGAAAAGCAAGGAGATATTGCGCTCGGGTCAGACGATCCGCCCCTAATTGGGCTACGAGTCATCCCCACCCGGCCCGCCAGGATCTCGCCGGCCGGGCGGAGCCGGCTCGGTCGGGCCGAACCCGTGAGCATGAAGCGTTCCGGGCGGCGGTCGAAATCCACGACATGCCGCAGGAGCGGGAAGAGCGACGGGTGGCGCTGCGATTCGTCGATGATGACCGCGCAAGGGTTGTCGGCGAAGAGTCCGTCGGGGTTTCCGGTCAGGATGTCCAAGTCGCGCGGCCGCTCCAGGTCCAGGCAGCGCAAATCCGGCAGCGCGCTGCGCACGAGGGTGGTCTTACCGCACTTCCCAGGTGAGGGGGCCGGCCAGGAGACGGTCGAAGTCGGCGGGTCCGGCCGCGCCGGCTTCGGCGAGCTGCCGGTCCATGAGCCCGTCCAGCGTCGGCACCGCCGCGCAGCGGAGTATCCCCACGGGGGTGGGGAAGTCGGGCGGGGCCAGCCGGGCCAGCATCGCGGCGTACTCCCAGGAGCTCTTATCGTCGTGGAGTATGAGGTCCGCCGGGGGCTCCCCCGAGAACCGGACGACTTCCGGCCGGCCGTCCTTCCAGCGCAGGCCCCGGTCGCGAGCGGTTCCGAAGACCAGGGGCTGGCCCGCTTCGAGGCGCAGGAGGAAGTCCTCCCGCCGGGTCTTGTCCTCCTCGGCGGCGAAGGCCCCGTCGTTGAACACGACGCAGTTCTGCAGGATCTCCACGAGGGCGGTGCCCCGGTGCTCGGCCGCACGGCGGAGGATCGCGTTCAGCCCCGGTCCGTCGTTGTCCACCGCCCGCGCCGCGAAGGTCGCGTCGCAGGCCAGCGCGAGGGAGAGCGGGGACAGCGGCCGGTCGATGGTCCCGAAGGGGGAGGACTTGGTGACCTTGCCCAGCTCCGAGGTCGGGGAATACTGCCCCTTGGTCAGGCCGTAGATGCGGTTGTTGAACAGGAGGACCTTGATGTCCGGGTTGCGGCGCAGCGCGTGGAGCAGATGGTTGCCGCCGATGGAAAGGCCGTCGCCGTCGCCCGTTACCACCCAGACGCTGAGGTCCGGCCGCGCGCATTTGAGTCCGGTGGCCAGCGGGATCGCCCGGCCGTGGATGCCGTGGAAGCCGTAGGTCTCGACGTAATAGGGGAAGCGGCTGGAGCACCCGATCCCGGAGATGAAGGCGAACTTCTCTCGGGGGATGCCCAAGGTGGGCAGGAGGCGCAGGACCGCGGACAGGATGGCGTAGTCGCCGCAGCCGGGGCACCAGCGGACGCCCTCGCGGGACTTGAACCCCGGCTCAGCGGCCATCGGCGCCGCCTTCTCCCGCGAGAGACTGGAGGACCCGCTCCCGAATCTCGCTGACCTTGAACGGCCGGCCCTGCACCTTGGAGAATCCCTCGATCGGCCTGAGGATGTGCGCGCGCAGGAGCCAGGAGAGCTGGCCCAGGTTCATCTCCGGGACGAGAATCTTGGGAAAGCGCTTCAGGATCCCGGGCAGGTCCGGGGGCAGGGGATTGAGGTGGCGCAGGTGGACGGCCGAGACCTTCTTCCCCTCGGCCCGCAGGGCCCGGACGGCCGTGGTGATGGCCCCGTAGGTGGAGCCCCAACCCACGACCAGGAGGTCGCCGTCGGGGCCGCCCAGGACGCTGGTGGCGGGGATCTCACGGGCCATGCGCGCGACCTTCTCGGCCCGGAGATGGACCATGGCCTCGTGGTTCTCGGCGTCGTAGCTCACCTGCCCGGTCGCGGCGTCCTTCTCGAGCCCGCCGATGCGGTGCTCGAACCCCGGCATGCCCGGGACCACCCAGGGCCGGGCCAGCGTCTCCGGGTCGCGCCGGTACGGCAGGAAAGACTCCGGGGGGCAGCCCGGCTCGTGGGAGACATCGATCTTAGGGAGCTCCGCGAGCTTGGGGACCTTCCAGGGCTCGGACCCGTTGCCCAGATAGCCGTCGCTCAGGACCAGGACGGGCACGCGGTACTTCATGGCGAGAGCGCAGGCCTCGAAAGCGGAGCTGAAGCATTCCCCGGGAGTGGCCGGGGCCAGGACGCACACCGGGCTCTCCCCGTGGCGGCCGAACAAGGCCTGCAGCAGGTCCGCCTGCTCGGTCTTGGTCGGGAGCCCGGTCGAGGGGCCGCCCCGCTGCACGTCCACCACGACCAGCGGGAGCTCGGCCATGACCGCCAATCCGACGGCTTCGGTCTTGAGCGCGAGGCCCGGTCCGCTGGTGCCCGTCACCCCGAGGTGGCCCCCATAAGAGGCCCCGATGGCCGCGACCACGGCCGCGATCTCGTCCTCGGCCTGGAAGGTCCTGACCCCGTAGGGCTTCATCTTGGCCAGGGCCTGGAGGATCTCAGAGGCCGGCGTAATAGGGTAGGAGGCGTAGAAGAGCGGATGCCCGGACCGCTCGGCGGCGGCCGCCAGGCCCAGGGCCGCGGCCTCGTTGCCGGTCAGGTTCCGGTAGGTCCCGGGGGCGATGGGCGCCTTGCGGACGCGGTAGGTGCGCTCGAACAACTCCTCGGTCTCCGCGAAGGCGTTGCCCGCCTGGAGGACGCGGGTGTTGGCCTCCAGCAGTAGGGGCTTCTTGGCGAAGGTCCGGCGGATGAAGGCCAAGGTGGGCTCGAGGGGACGCTCGTAGAGCCAGTACAGGATTCCGAGTACGAAGAAGTTCTTGCAGCGTCCGGCCTGGGGCGCGGAAAGGGCGAGGTCCTTGAGAGCGTTGGCCGTGAGCATCCCCACCGGGACCTCCAGGACCCGGTAGGAGGAGAGGCTTCCGTCCTTCAGGGGATCGGCCGACCAGCCGGCCTTCTTGAGGTTGGCGTCCGTGAAGGCGTCCGTGTTGACCAGGACCGCCGCGCCGGGCCGCAGGTCCTTGAGGTTGACCTTGAGGGCGGCCGGGTTGAAGGCGACCAGCATGTCCGGGTCGTCCCCCGGGGTCAGAACGTCGAGGCCGGAGAACTGGATCTGGTAGCCGCTCACCCCGTAGGTCGTGCCCGCGGGGGCCCGGATCTCCGCCGGGTAATCGGGGAAGGTGGCCAGGTCGTTGCCCGCCAGCCCGGTCGAGGCGGTGAACTGGCTCCCGGTCAGCTGGATGCCGTCGCCGGAATCCCCGGCGACGCGGATCGTTACGGCCGAGACCTCGAGGGGCTCCACGCCCCCGCTCAGCGCTTCTTCCCGGCCGCGCGTAAGGGAGACATTCTCTTGCGCGGTCCCTGACGGTCGATAGCGTCAGGGGCCGCGCGTAAGGGAGACATTCTCTTGCGCGGTCCCTGACGGCCGATAGCGTCAGGGGCCGCGCGCAGGAGCACTTCCAGGATGGCCTCCGGTTCGTGTACCGTGCCGCCGCCGTGGCCGATGAGGATGGTGTCCGCCTTGCCGGCGGCGCAGCGCTCCACCTCGAGCGACAGCTGCCCGTAGTTGAGCTCCGCCACCACGAAGGTGTTGACCTTCTCCGCCAGCTCGCGGATGCGGCGCTCGGGGAAGGGCCAGAGGATGATGGGGCGCAGCAGGCCCACCTTCAGCCCCCGCCGCCGGGCCTCCTCCATGGCCGCGTAAGCGACCCGGGAGGTGATGCCGTAGGCGATCAGGACGATCTCGGCGTCTTCCAGGCCGATCTCCTCGCAGCGGCAGATCGCGTCCGCGTTGAGGCGGATCTTGTCCACCAGGCGGCGCACCAAGGACTCCTGGCACTCGACGCTCATCGCGGGGTAGCCCCGCTCGTCATGGGTGAGGCCGGTGATGTGGAAGAAATGGCCGTCCCCCGCCTTGACCATCCCGGGGATCCAGCCGTCGAACTCGGGCTTGTAGGGGAGGTAGGAGCCGACCGCCTGCTTAGTCCAGCGCCGCGGGAAGATCTTGATGTCCTCGGGCCGGGGGATGGTGACTTTTTCGTGCATGTGGCCCACGCACTCGTCCATCATGAGCATGACCGGCACGCGGTACTGCTCGGCCAGGTTGAAGGCGTCGATCGTGAAATCGAAGGACTCCTGGGGGGAGTTGGGGCAGATGGCGATGATCTCGTAGTCGCCGTGGGAGCCCCAGCGGGCCTGCATGACGTCCGCCTGCCCCGGGAGGGTGGGCAGGCCCGTGGAGGGGCCGCCCCGCTGCACGTCCACGAACACGCAGGGGACCTCGGCCATGGCGGCCAGCCCGATGTGCTCCATCATGAGGGAGAACCCGGGGCCCGAGGTGACGGTCATGGACTTGTGGCCGGCCCAGACCGCGCCCTGGATGGCGATGGAGGCGGCGATCTCGTCCTCCATTTGGATGAAGACCCCCCCGATGGTCGGGATACGGCGGGCGAAGTGCTCCACGACCTCCGTGGAGGGGGTGATGGGGTAGCCCGCGATGAAGCGGCAGCCGGCGGCCAGCGCGCCCTCGGCGCAGGCGAAGTCGCCGTCCATGAAGTGATCGCCCGACGCCACGCCCGCGGGATCGGCGCCGGTGAATCCGGCCAGGGGAGCCTGCACTGCTGCGGGGGTTCGGGTCATGACTTGGCCTCTCCTTCCTTTTTCGGGGCGCCATAGGGGACGTGCCGCGTCCCCAGGGCCTTGCTCATCTGATTGTTCATGCGGTCGAGCCAGGTGGGCTCTTCCTTGTCCACGAATTTCCCCAGGACGATCTTCCCCTGGTAGGGGATGGCCACGCTGCGCGTGTCGGCCCCGTTCTGGATCTCCGAGTTGTCCCGGAAGAAGCGCATCATGCTCAAGCCGTCGCCCAGCTTGTTGAGCCGGAGGAACAGCGTCGGGCAGGGCGCGATGATCTCGATGAAGGAGAAGCCCTTCTTGTTGAGGGCCTCCTGCATGGCGCGGGTCAGTTGGCGGGTGTGCAGGGCGGTCCAGCGCGCGACGTAGGTCGCGCCGCAGGTCTCCGCCAGGTGGGCCAGGTTGAAAGGCGGCTCGGAGGCGCCGTAGGGCGAGGTCGAGGACTTCGCGTCGATCGGCGTGGTCGGGGCGGTCTGGCCGCCGGTCATCCCGTAGATGAAGTTATTCACCAGGATGACCGTCAGGTTCATGTTCCGCCGGGCGGCGTGGATGAAGTGGTTGCCGCCGATGGCCGTCAGGTCCCCGTCCCCGCTGTAGACGACGACCTTCATGTCGGGGTTGCCCAGCGCCAGGCCCGTGGCGAAAGGGATGGCCCGGCCGTGCGTGGTGTGGAAGGAATCCAGGTTCACGTAGCCCGCCACCCGGCCCGTGCAGCCGATGCCGGAGACGAGGCCGATCTTCTCGCGGGGGATGCCGCACTGGGACAGCGCGACGGTGAAGCAGTTGACCGTGGTCCCGATGCCGCAGCCGGGGCACCAGATGTGGGGCATCCGGTCCATCCGGAGCAGGGGTTCGGCCAGGTGGGTCTTCTTCGGCTCCTTGCCCTTGCGCGCCGGCGCCCCCTCGGCGTCCTTGCAGAAGATGGAGAACTCGGGGCAGATCAGCTCGCAGATGTTGCAGCCGACGCACTTGGCGTCGTCGACCACGGGCGGATGGTAGCCCTTCCGGTTGAAGTCGCCGGAGAGGTCGAGGGCTTCCTTGGGGCAGAATTCGACGCAGAAGCCGCAGCCCTTGCACCTCTCCCAGTCCACGACCAGCTTGGGCTTCACGCGGCGCGGTGCGGGGGAGGTCCCGGGAGTCGTCTCTTTGTTCGGTGTATCCATGGCGGCCTCAGTGTCCCCTCTGGGCGGCGCCGGCGGCCGCCGGCGCCGCGTGCGCGCGCCCATATGCGAAGCCTTTCTCGAACGCCTCAAGGTTCAGCTTCTCGGTCCCCTTCGGAACGGAGTCCATGACCGCCTTGCGCGTGGCCTCCTCGCTGACGATCCCGGTGACCGCGGCGAAGAACCCGGTCATGACGATGTTGGAGGTGATGCGGCGTCCCAGCTCCTCGGCCAGCTGGGTCGAGGGGATGCCCGCGGTGCGGACCGACGCCGGCAGGTCCACCGGGGTCACCAGGGACTTCTCATAGATCAGCATCCCGTCGGGCTTGAGCGCGGGGGAGAACTTGACGAAAGCCTCCTGGGACATGACCACGAGGATGTCCGGGAATTTCACATACGGGTAGAGGATGCGCTCCGCGGAGACGATCACCTGGGAACTGCAGGCGCTGCCCCGGGCTTCCGGGCCGAAACTCTGGGTGAACGCGGCGTGCTTCCCGTCGAAGAGGGAGGCCGCCTTGCCCACGATCTGTCCGGCCAGTATGACGCCTTGGCCGCCGAAGCCTCCGATCTTCACCTCGATCCTGTTCTTCATGGTCATGACGATATTATAATATATGGGTCGTATCGTTTTTTTAAGGAGATACCAGCCTATGAAGCTCCTCGAATATGAATCCAAGGATATCTTCCGCAAATACGACATCCCCGTGCCGGATACCGGGGGGGTCATCCGAGACGCCCGCGGCTTGCCTGCCGCGCTCAAGCGCGCCGGGAAGGGACCCTGGGTCCTGAAGGCGCAGGTGCTCGCCGGCGGCCGCGGCAAGGCCGGCGGGGTCAAGTTCGCCAAGACCCCCCAGGAGGCCCGCGAGGTCGCCGCCAAGATGCTGGGCATGCGCCTGATCACCAAGCAGACCGGGGCCCAGGGGCTCAAGGTCCACGAGGTGCTCGTGGACAAGTCCTCGGATATCGTCCGGGAGATCTATCTTTCCATCGTCATGGACCGCAAGGGGGCCCGTCCAGTCGTCATCGCCTCGGCCGAGGGCGGCATGGAGATCGAGGAGCTGGCCCGGACCCGGCCCGAGGCCATCCTCAAGGAGCCCGTGGACCCGGTGCGCGGCCTGGAAGCGTTCCAGGCCCGGCGCCTGGCCGGCGGACTCCGGATCCCCGCGGAGCTCCTGGGGAGCTTCGTGCGCATGGCCACGGCCCTGGCGCGGGTGTTCCTCGACCTCGACGGTTCCCTCGTGGAGGTCAATCCCCTCATCATCACCAAGCAGGGCAAGCTCGTGGCCCTCGACGCGAAGATCGTGACCGACGACAACGCCCTCTTCCGCCAGGGCGCGCTGGCGCAGCGCAAGGACCCGGAGGCCACCCCCCTGGAGCGGGAGGCCCACAAGGTCGGCATCAATTACATCGGCCTGGACGGCACGATCGGGTGCATGGTCAACGGCGCCGGCCTGGCCATGGCGACCATGGACACCGTGGAGCTGGCCGGCGGCCGCCCCGCGAACTTCCTGGACGTGGGCGGCGGCGCCACCGCGGAGCAGGTGACCCGCGCCTTCCAGCTCATCCTGAAGGACAAGAAGGTGAAGGTCGTCCTCATCAACATCTTCGGCGGCATCATGCGCTGCGACACCATCGCGGAGGGCGTCCTGGCCGCGGTCAAGAAGGTGAAGCTGACCGTGCCCCTCGTCGTCCGGCTCGAGGGCACGCGGGTGTCGGAAGGGCGGACCCTCCTCAAGAAGTCGGGGCTGAAGTTGACCCTGGCCGACAGCCTCTGGGACGCCGCGCAGAAAGCCGTCGCCGCCGTGGGAGGCAAGTCATGAGCATCCTGGTGGACAAGAATTCGCGCGTCATCGTGCAGGGCTTCACGGGGGCCACGGGGACCTTCCACGCCAAGCTCTCGCTGGAATACGGCACGCAGGTCGTGGGCGGGGTCACCCCGGGCAAGGGCGGCTCCGAACACCTGGGCCTGCCGGTGTTCGACACGGTGGGCGCGGCGGTCCTCGCCCGGGGCGCGAACGTCTCCCTCATCTTCGTCCCGCCGCCGTTCGCCGCGGACGCGATCCTGGAGGCGGCCGACGCCGGGGTCCGCCTCATCGTCTGCATCACCGAGGGCATCCCGGTGCTCGACATGGCCCGGGTGAAGGCCGAACTGCGGCGGCGCGAAGCCTCCGGCCAGGCGGTCCGGCTCATCGGGCCGAACTGCCCCGGGGTCATCACCCCCGAGGAGTGCCGGGTCGGCATCATGCCCGGCTTCATCCACAAGCCCGGGCCCGTGGGCATCGTCTCGCGCTCCGGCACGCTCACCTACGAGGCGGCCTGGCAGCTCACCTGCCAGGGCATCGGCCAGTCCACCGTGGTCGGCATCGGCGGCGACCCGATCCAGGGCTCCAACTTCATCGACATGCTCAAGCTCTTCGAGGGCGACGAGGCCACCAAGGCCGTGGTCATGATCGGAGAGATCGGCGGCTCCGCGGAAGAGGAAGCGGCCGAGTTCTTCAAGAACCACATGTCCAAGCCGGTCTACGCCTTCATCGCCGGCAAGACCGCGCCTCCCGGCCGCCGCATGGGGCACGCGGGGGCGATCATCGAGGGCGCTTCCGGCGGCCACGCCGCCAAGGTGGAGGCCCTGCGCCGCGTCGGCGTGCGCGTGGTCGACAACCTGAGCGGGATCGGCGAGGCCGTGGCGCTTTCGATGGCGGGTCTGGCGGGCCGGCCGGGCTGAGCCCGGCTGGACCAGCGGCCGATGGGAGAGCTGGGGATCGCATTCCTGGCGGGGATGGCGAGCTTCTTCTCCCCGTGCGTCCTGCCGCTCATCCCCATCTATCTCGCCTACCTCACCGGCACGACCTTCCAGGAGCTGAGCGCGAGCACGCCGCGGCGCCTCACTCTGATCCACGCCGGGTTGTTCATCGCGGGGTTCTCCATGGTCTTCATCGCCATGGGGGCCTCGGCGTCTTTGTTGGGGTCGCTCCTGTTCCGCTACCGGGTCTGGATCGAGCGGGTCGGCGGCGGGGTCCTGGTCCTCCTGGGCCTGTGGATGGCGGGCCTGCTCAAGGCGGATTTCCTATTCCGTGAGGCGCGCGTCCACTTCCGGGAGAAGCCCGCGGGGTTCTTCGGCTCCGTCCTGGTGGGGGCCGCTTTCGCCGCCGGGTGGACGCCGTGCGTGGGCCCCGTCCTGGCCGGGATCCTGATCCTGGCCTCCCGTTCCGGCTCCGCGGCCAAGGGGATCCTCCTGTTGAGCGTCTACTCCCTGGGCTTCGCGGTGCCCCTCCTCCTCTGCGCGGCGGCGGTCGAGCGCTCCTCCAAGGTACTCAACCGCGTCAAGCCCGCCCTGCCCGCCATCGAGAAGGGCATGGGAGCGGTCCTGGCCCTTCTGGGCGCGTTCCTCGCGGCCGGGGGGTACGGGCGCTTCTCCGGCTGGCTCCTGTCCCGCTTCCCCGGCTGGGTCGCATTCTTTGGTAAGATGGGCCTGTAGAGGTGACATCATGACGCCCCCGAAGCCCGCGACGAAGGAAGAGAAGAAGCGCAAGGTATCCGTCTTCGCCAAGCGCTTCACCATCGGCTTCACCCTGATCGTCCTGGTGGCCCAGTTCTTCATGCTGTTCGAGCGTTTCGACAACGCGTGGATCGACCAGCTCTACCGCTGGCGGGGGATGGAGCAGGGGGACGCCCGCATCACGGTGGTCACCATCGACGACACCTCCTTGAAGAAGGTGGGGTCCTATCCCTGGCCCCGCGGCGTCTATCGCACGCTCCTGAAGGAGCTCTGGCCCCTCGGGGTCAAGGTGGTGGGCTTCGATATCATGTTCCTCGACCCCTCGACCCCGGCCGAGGACCAGGCGCTCATCCAGGCGGTCCAGGAGGCGGGGGAGAAGGTCGTCCTGGGCGGTCCGGTCCAGAGCGACACCGAGGAATGGCGGCAGAAGACGCTGTGGACGTTCGGCTTCCCGTTCGAGAGGCTGCGCAAGGTGGTCAAGTCCTTCGGCCTGGTGACCCAGGCGTACATCGACCCCGACGGGTCCGTCCGGGTGGTGCCCCTGATGATGGGGCGCAGCGGCGACCAGCAGCTCCGCGACACCTGGGTAAGCGACCCGGAGCGGCAGGCCACCTTCGGCCACAAGGTCCTGTCGGTCTTCGAGGGCAAGAGCCCCGAGGATTATGTCGCGCTCGTGGGCGCGAACCAGATCCGCCTGAACCTCAGGGGCAACCGCCCGGAGACCATCGAGCTCATCCCCCAGGACGACGGCACCCTCAAGCCCCACGTGGTCCCGGGCAAGGAGGGCTTCGCCATGATCCCCGCCTGGCGCGTGCTCGAGCGCCAGCTCAACGCGGCGGAGAAGGTCCAGCTCAAGGGGGGCATCGTCCTGGTCGGCTCCACGGCCTCGGGCGCCTTCGACCACTTCCCCACCGCCTTCGACGGCTCGACCCCCGGGGTGCTCTTCCACGCCAACTTCATCGACAACGTCCTCAACCGCCGCTACCTGCGCAGCGTCCCGACCTGGGTCGTCTTCCTGCTCATCATCCTGTCCGCGGTGCTCGGCAACCGCATCGTGCGGCTGAACGCGCTCCTGGCCGGCGGGGCCTTCGTGGCGCTGATGGCGGGCTGGGTGGGAGCGTGCCATTACGCCTTCCTCAAGCTCTACGTGCTGGAGTTCTGGGGACCGGCCGTCACCCTGCTGGGGGTCTTCCTGGCGCTCATCGTGCACAAGGCGATGCTGGAAAACCAGCAGAAGCGCGAGGTGCGCCAGATGTTCGGGCAGTACGTCGCGCCCGAGGTCGTGGACATCCTGGTCAAGGATCCCGACAAGCTCCAGCTGGGCGGGCAGAAGCGCGACATGACGATGTTCTTTTTGGACATCGCGCACTTCACCACCATCTCGGAGAAGATGACCCCCGAGAACCTCATCCAGTTCCTCAACGTCTACCTGTCCGCGCTGACCGACGACATCCTGCGCAACAACGGCGTGGTGGATAAGTACATCGGCGACTGCATCATGGCGTTCTGGAACGCGCCCATCGATGAGCCGGAGCACCGCAAGAAGGCCTGCCTCGCCGCGGTGGACTGCCTGAACACCATCCAGCGCCTCAACCGGGAATACGTGGACCCCACGATCCCGGAGAGGCCGGCGGTGCGCATCGGGCTCAATTCCGGGGAGGTCGTCGTGGGCAACACGGGTTCCGCCCGCAAGCTGGCCTACACCGTGCTCGGCGACGACGTGAACCTGGCCTCGCGGCTCGAGGGCGCCAACAAGTTTTTCGGCTCGACCGTGATGGCGTCAGACGACACCCTGGCGCAGGCCAAGGATTTCGTGGAGAGCCGCTTCCTGGGGCGCGTGCGCGTGGTGGGAAAGGCGATCCCCATCGGGGTGCACGAGCTGCTGGGCCGCAAGGGCAGCCTGTCCAAGGAATGGTCCGAGACCCTGGTCCTCTATAACGCCGGCGTGGAGAAGTTCCTCAAGCGGCAGTTCGAGCCCGCGAAGGGGGATTTTCAGAAGATCCTGGCCATGCTCCCCGAGGACAAACCCTCCAAGCTCTACATGAGCCTCTGCGAGGACTACATCACCATCCCGCCGCCCGAGCGCGAGGATTGGGCGGTCTTCAACCTGACCTCTAAGTAGGAGGGAGGCTCGTGATCCTCTTCTGGCGTCTGCTCCTGGGCCACCTGCTCGCGGACTTCCCCCTGCAGTCGGAGTTCGTCGACACCTGGAAGCGGAAGGGGACTTGGGGCATGGTCGCGCACGCCGCGATCCACCTGGCGGCCTCCGTCCTGCTGTGCTGGCCGTTTCTGGACGACCTGTGGGTGGACACGAGCCTGTTCCGCTTCCAGGGCTGGACCTGCGTCCTCCTCGTCACCATCGCGCACTACCTCGAGGACGAGTGGCGCGTCTTCGCCATCCTCAAGCACAAGGCGCCGGACAATACGATCTTCTTCCTCTGGGACCAGGTCGTCCACGGGGCCGTCCTGGGCACGCTCCTGACCGTGCACGACCCCTGGTACGAGAGCGGTTTCCTGCCCGAGAAATGGCCCGTGCTCGCCTGCCTCGCGGTCTTCGCCGTCAGCGTCGCGGCGAAACTGGCGTACTACGCGGACAAGGACCGGTTCGACAGCCCGCCGCCCGTCCTCGACGAGCGCTGGGTGGCGGGGACCGAGCGCACCCTCGTGTTCGCGGCCTTCCTGCTCCCGGGGCCGTGGGGCTGGGCCGTTCCGGCGGCCCTGGCGTGGGCCGCCTATCTCCTGCGCTCGCGGCTGCGCTTGGACTACTCCTGGCTGGGCTTCTGGCTGGGCGGTGCCTGCGCGGCCGGGGCCGGCATCTTGGCGCGCGCGGTGTGGTATAGTTGAAATAAAAGAGGGAAGGGGGGATGGTGGGGGACGGGAAGCGGCGCTGTCCATGGTGTCTGGGACATCCCGACTATGCGGCCTATCACGACCGCGAGTGGGGCGTCCCGAGGACCGATGACCGGAAGCTCTTCGAGTTCCTGGTCCTGGAGGGCGCCCAGGCCGGCCTGAGCTGGCTGACCATCCTGCGCCGTCGCGACGGCTATCGCCGCGCTTTCGCGGAGTTCGATCCGCGGAAGGTCGCCCGCTTCGGCGAGCCCCGGATCCGGAGCCTGCTCCAAGACTCGGGCATCATCCGCAACCGCCTCAAGATCCGCGCCGCGGTCCATAACGCCAAGGTCTTTCTGCGCATCCAGGAGGAGTTCGGCTCCTTCAGCGCCTATCAATGGAGGTTCGTGGGCGGCAGGCCCATACAGAACCGCTGGACCCGCCTGGACCGGCTCCCCGCGACGTCTCCGGAGTCCGATGCGTTCAGCCGGGACCTCAAGTCCCGGGGCATGGGCTTCGTCGGCTCCACCATCCTTTACGCCCATATGCAGGCCGTGGGCATGGTCAACGACCATCTCACCGGCTGTTTCCGTCATCGAGAGGTTCGGCTGCTGGCCGCCGGGAGGTTCCCGTGAGGCGCCGGCGGGCGGGCCCGTCCATCCGCGACATCGCGGCTTCCGGCCAGGTCCTGGAGACCGAGGAGGCCCAGCGCACCGCCCAGCGGCTGGCCCGGATCGTCGAATCCCACGGCGACGCGATCCTCAGCGTGGACCTGCGCCGCAGGGTGCGGACCTGGAATCCGGCCGCCCGACGGATTTTCGGGTACCGTGAGACGGAAATCATCGGCAAGCCGGTCACCCTGCTGGCGCCTCCGCCCCTGCGCGACGAGCTTCTGGCCACGGTGCGCCGGGCCGCACGGGAAGGGCGCGCGGAGCTCGAGACCCGGCGGATCCGGAAGGACGGTTCCATGGTCTACGTCAGCGTCGCCGTCGCGCCGCTGCGTGACCCCCGGGGGCGGCTCATCGGCTTCTCCGCGACCCTGCGCGACGTGAGCGAGCGCCGGCGGGTGGAGGAGTCCCTCCGGGAGAGCGAAGAGAAGTTCCGGATGCTGTTCGAGACAGGCAACGACGCGGTCTTCGTCCACGAGCTCGGCTCCCGGAAGAGGCCGGGCCCCTTCACCCAGGTCAACGCGGTCGCGTGTTCCCGGTACGGCTACACGCGGGAAGAACTGCTGCGGATGTCCCCGGTCGAACTCGACGTCGGCGGCATGGACGCGGCGCGGGAGCAGGCCATCGGGACCATGCTCGCGACGGGCCGCTGCGTGTTCGAGATGCTCCACAAGAAGAAGGACGGGACGCGCATCCCGGTCGAGGTCTCGAGCCGAGTCTTCACGCTGCAGGGGCGGCGCCAGGTGCTCTCCATCGTCCGCGACATCACCGAGCGCAAGCGGGCCGAGGCCGTCCTCAAAGCCAGCGAGGAGAAGTTCCGGCGCCTGGTGGAGAATCTGCAGGCGGACCACTTCTTCTACCGGCACGGGACCGACGGGGTCTTCTCCTACCTGAGCCCTTCCATCCGGTCTGTGCTCGGCTATACGCAGAAGGAGTTCCTGACCCACTACAGCGCCTACCTTACCGAGAACCCGGTCAACCGTGAAGTGGTGGCCCATACCGATCGGAGCATCCGGGGGGAGCAGCAGCCTCCCTATCTGGTCGAGATATTCCATAAGGACGGCAGCCGCCATTGGCTGAGAGTGCTGGAGACCCCGGTATCGGGCGAGGCCGGCCGCGTCGTGGCCGTGGAGGGCATGGCCCAGGACATCACCGACCAGATGCGCGCCGACGCGGCGCTGCGCGAGAGCGAGTCGCGCTTCCGGATTCTAGTGGAGGCTTCTCCCATCGCCATCTGCGTTATCCGGGAGGGGCGGATGGTGTTGGTCAACAAGGCCTTCCTCAGCCTTTTCGGCTACCGCTGTGCCGAGCAGGTGGTCGGGAGGCCGCTGGCCGCGTTCGTCGCGAAGGAGTGCGCCGCCCGGATGGCCGAGCAGCACCGGCGCCGGCTGGCGGGGGACGCCGCCCCGAGCGATTTCGAGACCGTGGTCCGCCGCAAGGACGGCTCCGCCTTCCCCGTCTCCATGCAGGTAGGTTCGCTCCTCCTGCCCGAGGGGCCGGCCAGCCTCTGCCATTTCACCGACATCACGGCCAGGAAGCGGGGCGAGAAGGAACTGCAGTCCGTGCATGCCCGCATCGTGGCGGCGCAGGAAACCGAGCGCAAGCGCCTCTCCCGCGACCTGCACGACGGCGTCGGCCAGATCCTCTCCGGGGCCAAATACAGCCTGCATTCCCTGGCCGCGGAGCTGGCCGCCGCTGCTCCCCGGGGGGCTAAGCGGGCCCTCAAGGTAGCGGACCTCCTGGACGGCGCGGTGGCGGAGGTCCGGAGGGTCTCCTGGAACCTGATGCCCCCGGAACTGGAGGCCATGGGCCTGGCCGCGGCGGTACGCACCCACTGCCAGGAATTCTCGGAGGGGCGGGGCTTGCCCGTCTCCGTGGAGTGCCGTGGATTGCCCAGCGGGCTGTCTGCCGATATCGCTCTGCCCCTGTTCCGCATCATTCAAGAGGCCCTCGCCAACATCGCCGCCCACTCCCGCGCGACGAGCGCCGCCATCCGGCTCTCCCGCAAGGGCGGCCGCATCGAGCTCTCCATCGTGGACGACGGGACCGGGTTCCGGCCGCGCTCACGGCGGCGGCGCGGCGGCATGCGCGGCGCGGGGCTCGCCAACATCCAGGAGCGGGCCGAGTCCCTGGGAGGTACCTTGGCGCTGTTCTCGGCGCCGAAGCAGGGGACCCAACTCGTCGTCCGCCTGCCGTTGACGATGGCGTGACGGCGCCCGTGGCGAAGAAAGGGGATTTCCTGTATCATAATTCAAGGAGGGGGCGGCAGTGACACTGCGGAAACGGGGACAGATCCGGGTGTTCTTGGTGGACGACCATCCGGTCGTCCGTGAAGGCGTGCGGGCCTACCTCTCCAGCCAGAAGAACATCGTCGTAGTGGGGGATGCCGCCAACGCCGCCGACGCGCTGCGCAAGGCGAAAGAGCTGCGCCCCGAGGTCGTGGTCCTCGACATCAGCCTTCCGTCCATGGACGGGGGCGAACTGGCCCGCCGCCTGCGCAAGGCCGTCCCGGACGCCAAGCTCCTGGCCTTCAGCATCCATTCCAGCGAGCAGTACGTGGTGCGCATGGCCCGCTGCGGGGCGCACGGCTACGTGGTGAAGGACGAGCCCACGGCGCATCTCGTCCAGGCCATCCAGCGGCTCGCCCAGGGCGGCCTGTCCTTCCCGGCCGACATGACCGACGCGATCCTCTCCCCGGAATCCAAGGCCGCCCCCCGCCGGGTCCGGCCGCGCTCGTTGACCGGGCGCGAGCAGGAAGTGCTCTCCCTCGTGGCCGCCGGGCTGGCCAACAAGCAGGTGGCGGCCAAGCTCGGCATCAGCGTCCGCACGGTGGAAGCGCATCGCGACCACCTCTCCCGCCGGCTCGGCATACGGACCGTGGCGGGCCTCACCAAGTACGCCATCCAGAACGGCTTGACCTCGCTCGGCTAGCTCCCGGCCGGCTCCGTCGAAGATCGGCACCTGCCAACGCCATCTGCAAGGAGATCATGAAGCGGCAGAAAGGGCGGATCTGGGTCGAGAGCGCTTCCGGTGAGGGCTCCCGCTTCCACTTCACGTTGCCCCGCGTGGAGCCGTCCGCCGCTCCCGCGGAACCGGGGACCCCCGTCCCAGCCTAGTCGGCGGCAGGAGGCCAGAAGCCTTTCAAGAAGTGTGCCCGGGCACAGTTGCTTAGCCGGATCGGGGACCCCTGTCCTTTCCTAGTCCCGGTCCGCCGCCTTCTTGAAGGAGGACTCCGGCAGGCCGGGCAGTCTCGCGGGGGCCCGGTGGAAGAGCCAGCCGCCCAGCAGGTAGGCGAGCCCCAGCGGGACGAACAGGGCCGGGAAGGCCGGGGAGAAGGCCCCGGCCGCCAGGGACAGCAGTCCGTAGCCCAGAGAGTTGAAGGTGTTGAAGAACGAGGAGCCGGACCCGAACACCTTGCCCAGGTGCTTCTTGTCCGTGTTGTTCTGCTGGTAGATCCCCAAAGAGACCGCGGACGGCCCCACGAAGAAGCCGTAGGCCAGCATGGCCAGCATCATGGCGGTCTTGACGTTCAGGAAGGGGAGGAGGCCGGGGAAGAACCAGACCGACGCGGGCAGGGTCAAGGCGGCCAGGCCCAGCCCCAGCATCCGGATCCAGCCCCGGTGCGTCACCTTGCCCGCGAACCACATCATGGCCGCCGCCGCCGCCACCGCGGCCGCCGCGGCCAGGAGGCTGCCGGGAACGAGCCCGGTGTAGAGCCAGGCGGCGGCCATGGCCAGGACCCCGCCCTGCACGATGCGCTGGCCGGGGAGTCGCCCTAGGAGGGGCAGGCGCAGGTCCGGGAGCTTCGCCTGCGAGGAGTTCGCGATCAGGTTGCCGAAGTACATGGCGCCCAGGAACTGGCCCAAGATCAGGCCCTTGCCCGCGGCACCGACCAAAATGACCGCGATGAGGGGCAAGGCGAAGTTCTGGAAGGGATAGGTCATCACGGCCTGTCCCGCGGAGAAGAGTATGGTCTTGAACTGCCGGCCCTTCCAGGCCTTGGCCTCGGAGCGGAGCGCCCGCGTCTCGGCGTCGTCCTGACCTTCGCGGCCCTGGAGTTCCGCGGCCACTTCCTTCTCCCGAGGGGAGACCTCACGGTAGTCGCCGGCGCGCAGGGCCTTCACCGTGCCCGAGCGCAGGACCCAGGTGAAGAAGGCGACGGCGATGGGGAGCGCCGAATGGATGAACGGGTAGGACGCCACGGCCGCGGCCGTGAGGAGCATCTCCTTCCAGTAGCGCCGGACGAAGCCCTTGGCCGCGGCGAGGGTCCGGTCCAAAGTGCGCGGCGCTCCCTGCGCGGCCGGGGCGGGCTTGTCGGCCGGCATCGTGAGGAACATGAGCGGCACGATGATGAAGGCGTGGACCGCGGCGGAGATGAGGAAGGGGGTCACGGGGTTCCAGGAGTCGATGAGGGAGCCCACGCCGATCAGCAGGCCGAGCAGGACCTGCAGGACGACGAAGTTGATGGAGACGAGCGCCTGCACCGAGTTCTGATGCTTTCCGGCCAAACGCCGGACGTAGGCGCCCTCGGTCGTCATCGAGGCGGAGAGGGCCCAGCCGTTGGCGATGGAGGCGAGGAGCAGGGTCCAGAAGTTCAGGATCCCGAAATAGGAGAAGGCGGGGAGGGCCAGCGCCAAGATGGCGCGGATGGCCATGTTCAAAGTCATCGAGGTCCGCGCCGAGAACTTGTCGGCCAGGGCCCCGTTGAGCGGTCCCGTGGCGATCGCGGCCAGCGGTCCGAGCGCCATCAAAGTGCCGAAGGTCGCCCAGCCCACGGCGGGGCCGGCGATGAAGGGATAGGCGATGCCCGTCAGTATGAAGGAGGCTATGGAGAGAGAGCGTCCCAGGAAGAGCCCGACGACGGCCTTCTTGTTGAAGCCCCCGTCCGACTTGCGGGCCATGGCGCCCAGAAGCTCCATGGAGCCGGCGTGGGCCCGGCTGGGCCACACGAAGATGTTCTCAAGACGGGGGTCGGCTTTGCCGCCCACCGAGACCACCAGGGCCCCCGGAGCGGCCTTGGCCATCTCGGCGTCGGCGGAGCGGCCCCCGAAGAACTGGTCGCCCACGACCAGGGTCCGCGCGGCGGGGATCCGAGCCTCCGGGATCTTCTTGAGCCAGGAAAGGGCCTTGGCCGCGGCCCGGGCCGGAAGCCCCAGGGCCCGCAGGTCGGCCAGCCGCTCGTAGGCCGAGCGCTGGGTGGCCAGCGTGTCCATGCCGCGCTGCTTGTCGATCTTGGAGATCTGCACGTAGGGCGGGAGGTCCGGGCGCTGGGCGAAGCGGCCCGTGACGTGGAGCCCCGGCAGGCCGGACTGCGCGAGTTCCTGCCCCAAGAACGCGATGGCCGCGTCCAGCGTGGCCTGAGTGATGCCGATAGGGAGGTTGCGGAAATACGAGTACTCGGTGTTGCCCCCGGTCTGCCCCTGGTTTTCGGCCGTGCCGAAGCGTTCGCCCAAAGCCTTGGAGACCGCGTCGAGGATGGCGCGCTCGGCCGGGGTCCAGGCCGCGAGGCGCTCCACGAGCGCCGGGCGGCCCTGGGCGTCGTATTGGACCATCTCGGCGCCGGCGCGGCCCGCCACCGTGACGGCCGCCTTCTGCGCCGGCGCGAGGGTCTCGAGCGAGTTCAGGATCGTGGGGCCGTTGCCGTCCTTCTCGGCCGGCCGGTTGGTCAGGATGGCGACCCGCACCCCGGCGTCGGAAGCCGCCTTGAGCGCGGCGCCGGTCTCCGGGGTGGCCTTGGCCTTCCAGGGTTCCAAAGTGTCGTCGAAATCGAACACGGCCAGCGCGGGCTTCTGTTCCGCGAGCTTGACCAGTATGGCGTCCGCGTGGGCGCGGCTCACCGGGCGCAGGGAGCGCACCGTGCCGAAGCCATCGGCGAGGGCCTTGAGCGCGGCGCGATGCACCTCGTAGTCCTCCGGTCCGCCCTCGGGGTTGGCATCTGCGACCCGGCCGAGGGAGGCCGGGGCGGTCTCGCCGCCGAGCTTGGCGATGGCGGCGACGGCGGCCTGGCGCTCCGCCAGGGGCTTCTTCGTGTCGCCGGCGACGGCCTCCAGGGCCTCGGGGGTGAGGGGTGCGGCGAGGGAGCTCCGACCAGAGGTCTCGGCACCGGCGGCCTCGACCGCGTCGCCGATGGAGCCGCGGACCTTGGCCCCGGTGAAGAGCGATTCGAGGGCGGCCGCCCGGCCGGAGTCCTGGGAGCGGCCGATGCTCCGGACTCCCGAGGACAGAGCGCCCAGGGCGGTCCGGGCCTGGATCGGAGCGGCGGCGGCCACGGGGCCGCCGTCCTTGAAGCGCGCCGTTATTCCGCTCGCGGAAAGGACGGCCACAGGGGCGAGCATCGGAGCCGGGGTCAAAGCGGGGACGGAAAGGGCAGCGGCGGATAGGGGACCGGTCAGCGGAGAGAGGGTCGGGCTGATGGGAGCGCCCAGGCCCAGGGGGGAGAGCTGGACCATGGGGGCGGTCGCGGGCGCGGAGCGGACGACCTGGGTGAAGGCGGCCGCGGCGCCCGGGCTGGCCGAGAAGAAGGCGAGCGAAAAGGCTAACAGCGCGCTCAACGTCTTCATGCCCATACTATAAGGAAAGAGTCCGGGGCGTACGTGGGTCCAAGGGTCCCGGAAGGGGCGGCATTGGTTCCAGGCGGGCGGGGGCCCCCGGGTTGGGCCTTTTGGGTTTTGCTATACTCCTCCGGAAGCGGAAAAACGCCGTCCGGGAGGATCCCGATGCCAGAAGTGTTCATCCTCAGCGCCAAGCGCACCCCCATTGCCTCGTTGAGCGGGGCGCTGGCCAGCTACAAGGCGCCCCAGCTCGGGGCCAAGGCCATCGCGGCCGCCGTGGCCGCGGCCGGGGTCCAGCCCGGCGACGTCTCAGAAGTCATCATGGGGAACGTGGTCGGGGCCGGTATGGGACAGGCTCCCGCCCGCCAGGCGGCCATCGGCGCGGGTCTCCCCATCGCCGCGGGCGCGACCACCGTGAACAAGGTCTGCGGCTCGGGGATGAAGGCCGTCATGATGGGAGGGCAGTCCATACTCACCGGGGACTCGGACATCGTCGTGGCGGGCGGCATGGAGTCCATGAGCAACGCCCCCTACCTGCTCGCGGCGGCCCGCTCGGGGTACCGGCTCGGACACGGCAAGCTCATCGACTCCATCGTCCATGACGGACTTTGGGACCCCTACAAGGACGTCCACATGGGCATCTGCGGCGAGCTCTGCGCGGAGCAGAAAGGCTTCAGCCGGCAGGCCCAGGATGAATACGCGGTGGAGACCTACCGGCGCGCTCTCAAGGCCCAGGAAGAGGGCGCCTTCGCCACGGAGCTCGTCCCCCTGGCGGAGCTCTCCGAGGACGAGGAGCCCAAGCGCGCCAAGCTGGAGAAGATGGGCCGCCTCAAGCCCGCCTTCAAGGCCGACGGCACCATCACCGCGGCCAACGCGTCCAAGATCAACGACGGGGCCGCGGCCCTGGTCCTGGCCGGCGCCGGGCGGCTGGGCGGCAGGAAGCCCCTGGCCCGGATCGCGGGCTGGGCCACCTTCAGCCAGGAGCCGGAGTGGTTCACGACCGCCCCCGCCTTCGCCATCAAGAAGCTCCTGGAGAAGACGGGCTGGAAGCTCGGGGAAGTGGACCTCTTCGAGGTGAACGAAGCCTTCTCGGTGGTCGCGCTCGCGGTCATGCAGGAGACCGGCCTGTCCCGGGAGAAGCTCAACGTGAACGGCGGCGCCGTGGCCCTGGGCCATCCGATCGGGGCCAGCGGCGCCCGCATCCTGACGACGTTGGTCCACGCGCTGGCGCGCCGGGACTTGAAGCGCGGCATCGCATCCATCTGCCTCGGGGGCGGCGAGGCGGTGGCCGTGGCGGTGGAGCGCTGAGGCGCAGGGGTTGGGGAGGATTCCCATGGCCATGACGATGAAGGAAGCGGTGATCCGCGCTCCGCGCGGCCGGACGCTGTCGTGCCAGGGCTGGCAGCAGGAAGGCGCCCTGCGCATGCTCATGAACAACCTCGACCCCGAGGTCGCGGAGCGCCCCGAGGACCTCGTGGTCTACGGCGGCCGCGGCCGCGCGGCCCGCAACTGGGAGTGCTACCACAAGATCGTCGCCTGCCTGCGCGCCCTGAAGGACGACGAGACCCTGCTCGTCCAGTCGGGCAAGCCGGTGGGGGTGTTCCGCACGCACGAACACGCCCCCCGCGTGCTCATCGCCAACTCGAATCTGGTCGGCCGCTGGGCGACCTGGGAAGTGTTCGACGAGCTGGAGAAGAAGGGGCTCATGATGTACGGCCAGATGACGGCCGGCTCCTGGATCTACATCGGCACGCAGGGCATACTCCAGGGTACCTACGAGACCTTCGCCGAGGCCGGGCGCAAGCATTTCGGGGGGACCCTCGAGGGCCGGCTTTTGGTCACCGCGGGCCTGGGCGGGATGGGCGGGGCCCAGCCGCTGGCCGCGACCATGAACGGCGCGGCTTTCCTGGGCATCGAGGTGGATCCCGCGCGCATCCAGAAGCGCCTGGACACCGGCTACATCGACCGCATGGAGACCTCGCTCGACCGGGCGCTGGAAGCGGTACTGCGCGCCAAGAAGGAGCGCAAGCCCCTCTCGGTGGGCCTGGTCGGCAACGCCGCCGAAGTCATCCCCGAACTGGCCCGGCGCGGGGTGGGCATCGACCTGCTCACGGACCAGACTTCGGCGCACGACCCCCTGCACGGCTACGTCCCCAAGGGCCTGTGCCTGGAGGAGGCCGCCGCGCTCCGCTTCCGCGATCCCAAGGGCTGCGAGGCGCGCGCCCTCCAGTCCATCGCCGAGCACGTGCGGGGCATGCTGGCCCTGCAGAAGCAGGGCGCAGTCACCTTCGATTACGGCAACAACATCCGCACCATGGCCTTCGGCCAGGGGGTCAAGGACGCCTACGATTTCCCCGGCTTCGTCCCCGCCTTCATCCGGCCCCTGTTCTGCGAGGGGAAGGGTCCGTTCCGCTGGGCGGCGCTCTCCGGGGACCCCAAGGACATCGCGGCCACGGACCAGGCCGTGCTGGAACTCTTCCCCAAGGACAGGTCCCTGGCCCGCTGGGTGAAGCTGGCCGCGGAGAAGGTGCGTTTCCAGGGCCTGCCGGCGCGCATCTGCTGGCTGGGCCTGGGCGCGCGCGCCGAGATGGGCCTGCGCATCAACGAGCTGGTGCGCAAGGGCAAGGTGTCGGCGCCCATCGTCATCGGCCGGGACCATCTGGACTGCGGCTCGGTGGCCAGCCCCTACCGGGAGACCGAGGGCATGGCCGACGGCTCGGACATGGTCGCGGACTGGCCGGTGCTCAATGCCCTGCTCAACACCGCCTCCGGCGCCTCGTGGGTCAGCTTCCACCACGGCGGGGGCGTGGGCATGGGCTACTCCCTGCATGCGGGGCAGGTGTGCGTGGCCGACGGCACCCGGAAGATGGCCGAGCGGCTGGAGCGCGTACTCACCAACGATCCGGGCCTCGGCGTGGCCCGGCACGCGGACGCCGGGTACCCCTTGGCGCGGAAGGTCGCCAAGGCCAAGCGGCTCAACATCCCCATGGCGAAGTAGGAAAGGAGCGCGAACGCATATGGCCAACGACTACTCGTTCGATGTGGTATCGAAGGTGGACTTGAACCTCGTCTCGGAGTGCATCCAGGTGGCCCTCAAGGAGATCGTGAACCGCTTCGACTTCAAGGGCACGAACTCGAACATCGAGCTGGACCCGAAGGCGCTCGAGATCATCATCCAATCCAGCGACGAGTACAAGGTGGGCGCGGTCTACGACGTCCTCTGCATGCGCATGGCCAAGCGCTGCATGCCGCTCAAGAACTTCGAGCCCCAGAAGATCGAGGCCGCCCTCGGCGGCACGGCCCGGCAGAAGGTCAAGATCATCAGCGGCATCCCCTCCGACAAGGCGCGCGAGATCGTGGCCGCGGTGAAGAAGGCCGGGCTCAAGGCCCAGGTCGCGATCCAGGGCGACCAGGTCCGCGTCTCCAGCCGCTCCAAGGACGTGCTCCAAGAGGCCATCTCCTTCCTGAAAGGGCAGGACTTCAAGCTCCAGCTCCAGTTCGAGAACTACCGCTAGCCGAATCCCCGCATATTGACCGCCTCTTGAGAGTCCGTTGAGGCGGATGAGAGGGGTCGGGCCCATACTATCCTCGGAGCCCGGAGGCTCCAAGCATGGCGATGGAACTCGACACGGCGAAGCTCCTCACCGAACTGGACGACCTGCTCGGGGGAGCTCCGCTGGGTTCGGTCGGCATCCTGACCGCGCCGCCTCCGCCCCAGCCCGCTCCGCCCCCGCCTCCGCCTCCGCCGGCCCCCGTCGCGCCGCCCGAGCCCGTCGTCGCCGAGCCCCGGCCGGCTCCCCGCGTGCTGGTGGCCGACGACCAGAAGGACTACCGGGACGTGGTGCAGTACATACTCGAAACGAGCGGCTATGAGGTCACGGTCGCGGCGGACGGCGCCGCCGCCATCGCCCTGGCCACACGCCAGCGCTTCGACCTCGTGGTCCTGGATTTCAACATGCCCCACAAGAACGGCTACGAGGTCATCCAGGCCCTGCGCAGCAACGACGACACCCGGCACACCCCCATCATCATGTTCACGGGCGCTCCCAACCGCCGCCACCTCAAGGGGATGGGGCTCGACATCAGTGATTTCCTGGAGAAGCCGGTGTCCAATGAGAAGCTGCTGGAGTCCGTGGTGCGGATCGTCGGCCGCCCCGTGCCGCCCTCGGCCCGGCCCGCGCCCTCGGCCCGGCCCGCGCCGTCGGCCGAGCCCCCGCCCCCCGCCGCTCCGGCGCCGAAGCCCGCGCCGGTCCGGGAATACGGGGTCGGCCGTCTGGAGCCCGCCCCGCCGCCCTCGGCCCCGGCCGAGCCGCCGGCCGCCGCGTCGCGAGGGCGGGGCTCGGAGGTCCCGGACCTCGCCACCCTGGAGGAGGAGGACCTCAACGAGGCGGACGCTCTGCTCCTCGATATCGAGAAGGAATCCAAGGAGGAGGTCGCCGGGGAGGACTACAGCCTCGAGGTGATGGCCAAGGAGTCGCCCCTCATCAGCCGCGTGAACCACATCCTCCTGCGGGCCGTGGAGATGGGGGCGAGCGACATCCACATCGAACCCCAGGAGAAGCAGCTCTCGGTGCGGGTCCGGGTGAACGGGGCCCTGCAGAACCTCTCGGCCCTCCCCTCTTCGCTCACCGCGCGCCTGGTCGCCCGGGTGAAGATCATGTCGGACCTCTCCATCACGGAGCGCCGCATCCCCCAGGACGGCCAGTTCCGGGCCACCATCCACGACCAGAAGGTGGAGTTCCGGGTGAGCTCCCTGCCCAGCACCTACGGCGAGAAGATCGTCATGCGCATCCTCGGCAGCAACAAGATCCACGCCACCGTGGGCGACCTCGGCCTCTCGGAGCGCGACCGCCAGTGCGCGGAGCGGTCCCTGGCCAACCCGCACGGGCTCATCCTGGCCACCGGCCCCACGGGGAGCGGCAAGACGACTACCCTCTACACCATGCTGGCTCAGGTCAACAAGCCGGAGACCAATATCCTCACGGCGGAGGATCCGGTGGAGTACCGCCTCCCCGGCATCACCCAGGTGCACGTGAAGCCGGCCATCGGCCTCACCTTCGAGACCGCCCTGCGCGCCTTCCTGCGCCAGGACCCGGACATCATGCTGGTCGGCGAGATCCGCGACCTGGTGACCGCGGAGATCGCGGTGAAAGCCTCCATCACGGGGCACCTGGTGCTCTCCACTCTGCACACCAACAGCGCTCCCGGCACCGTGACCCGCCTCGCGCACATGGGCATCGCTCCTTTCCTCATCGCGGCCAGCGTGCGGCTGGTGGTGGCCCAGCGCCTCATCCGGGTGTTGTGCCCCTCCTGCAAGCTGCGGGTCGGGACCTCGCTGGACGAGAAGCGCCTCCTCACCGACGAGGAGTCCGCGCGGCTCAAGGACGTGTTCCGGGGCGTGGGCTGCAAGGAGTGCAGCCAGACCGGGTACTCCGGCCGCAAGCCCATCTTCGAGGTCATGCCCATCCGGACGCGCGAGATGCGCCAGGCCATCCTGGGCGCCTGCAGCATGGATCTGTTGAGCGAATTGGCCGTGAAGGAGGGGATGGTGCCTCTCCGGGAAGCGGCCCTGTGCGCGGTGGAGCGGGGGGAGACGTCGCTGGCCGAGGCGCTAAAGGTGATCCTCTCGGAGTGAGCCATGGAAACAATGATCGAAGCGGATATCAAGCCGGTGCCGGGCCCCGCGAACGGGCCGACCGAGTTGGTGGCCGAGGGGGGCCGTTTCCTCCGGCTGTTCGACCTGGAAGGCTACGCGGAGGCCGTGGCGCAGTACCTCCAGGCCTTGGCCAAGTCCCCGGGCTTCGCTCCCGCGCACGCGGGCCTGTCGGAAGCCTATTCCTATTGGGGCTTCCGCCGGGAGATCGGCGGACAGGAGAGCCGCAGCTATTACCGCCTGGCGTTCGAGCACGCGGAGAAGGCCCTGTCCTTGGCCCCCGACCGCGCGGACTCCCACCGCGCCATGGCGGTCGCGCTCCGGCGCGGCGAGAACAGCGACGCGGACCGCCGGCGCGCGGAGGTGCTGGCCGCGCTCGAGCTGGACCCCAAGGACGCGCACACCTGGTACGAGCGCTGGCGCGCCTTCGGCTACAGCCTCTCCGACGAATCCATCCAGCGCGCCCTGGAGATGGACCCCCGGCATGTCGGAGCGCACATCGACCTGGGGGTGGTGCTCTGCGATGAGCTGCGTCTGAACGAAGCCCTCATGCATCTCATGCAGGCCGTACAGCTCAACCCCAGGAACTCCCTGGCCTACTACAACCTGGCGATGGTCCTGGACCGGCTGGACCGGCGGGAGCAGGCCGTGAAGGCGCTGCTGAAGGCCCAGCAGATCTATCTGGAGGATCCGCTGATCGCCCATGCGATCGTGCTGCTGGGGGAGAAGGGTACCACCCATGCCTGAGTCGAAGCCGCCGGGCCGGCAGGTCGAGTCCCGCCTCATGGAGGCGGGGCAGGACCTCACGCGCCAGGCCCTGGCTTCGTGCCGCGAGTTCCTGACCTCGTTCGGCCAGGCCGTGAAGCTCAGCGCGCTGTACAAGCCGGGCCATCCGGTCGCCAACGCGACACTGGAGGAGGCCGCCAACGCCCTGCGCCGCATGTTCGGGCAGCTCCGCTGCCGGGAGCTCGTCCTCGCCCGGGTCGACGGGCGCTGGATCATGAACGGGATCGTCCTGGGCGACATACAAGGCCCGGCCGAGATACTCCAGGGCATCTACAAGAAGCAGGGGATCGAGTCCATGACCTTCCAGGGCACGGTCTTCCCCTATGAGTTCGCCGCTCTCTGCGGACTCGCGGCCCTGGACTCGCCGGATGAGTCCGGCGTCCGACCCGCGGACTACCTGGAGCAGAAGGGCGTGCGCAACATCAGCATCAACGCCAGCCGCTACGCCAAGGTCGCGGGCAAGGAAACCCCGGTGGAGCCGCCGGTGCAGCCCTGGCGGCAGCGCGCCGCGCCTCCGCGGCCCGCGCTCCCCGCGGCGCGTCCGGAGACGGTCCCGACTCCGGCCCCCGTCGTGACCCGGGCTCCGGCTCCGGCGGCGGTGCCTGCGTCCCGGGGCACGGGTCCGGCTGCGGCTCCGGCGGCTCGAGGAGCCGGCCGAGGTCCGGGCGGGGCTCCCGTGGTCGGGGGAGCGGGCCAGGGAACGGGTCCGGGAGCGGGTCAGGGAGCCGGCCCGGCTGCGGCGCCCGCGCCTTCGGGTCCAGGGGGGACTCCCGGAGCGCAGCCCGTATCCGCGGGCGGGTTCGGCCGTCTCGTGCAGGGCTTGGTCGAGAAGGCGGTCAGCGATCCCGGGGAACAGGGCCGCATCTACGCGGAGATGGTGCAGACGGTCAAGGAGGCCCTGCAGCGCCGGGTCTCCGAGGCGACCCGGGTGATCCGCCTAGAGAAACAGCAGGTCGTCAGCCAGATGGCCCGGACCGAACAGGTGCTCGGGGCGGTGTCGGTCGGCAAGGTGGTGGTGGACAAGGATGGGCGCATCCTGACCATGGATCCGGCCGCCGAGCAGATCGTGGGCAAGAGATTGAGCGAGGTGGCCGGCAAGCATCTCCTGGAGAGCGTGGACCCCGGGGAGCAGATGGCTTCACTGTCGCGCGACATGGTGATGGACCCCGAACAGGACCCCACGGGGCAGGTCAGCGTCGCCGGCGAGGAGGATGTGGTGGACGCCATGCGCCAGTCCATGGCGCTCGTCCAGGATGAATCCGGGCGCGTGGTCGGCACCTACGGGGTCCTGCCGGACGCGGCCAAGTTCCGGGAAGCCGTCCGCATGCAGGACGAGTTCGCGGCCAACATGACGCACGAGCTGAAGGCGCCGCTCTCGGCCATCTGCTCCTCCATCGAACTCATCGAGACCTTGAGCTCGGACAAGCTCGGCCCCCAGGAGCGCAAGTTCCTGGACATCAGCCGCCGCAACAGCGTCCGGCTCCGGCAGATGATCGATGAGATCCTGGATTTCTCGAAGATCCAATCCGGCGCCATGACCGTGCGGCCGCTCCCCACGGACGCGGCGCGCATCGCCCGCGAAGCGGTGGAGAGCCTGCGGCCGTGGGCTTCCTCAAAGAAGATCGACGTTTCCTTCGCGGCGGCGCCGGACGTGGAGGGCATCCGTGTGCTGGCGGACTACAACCGCGTGGTGCAGGTGCTCAACAACCTCCTTTCCAACGCGATCAAGTCCACCCCCGAGGGCGGCCGGATCGAGGTATCCGTGGCCGTGGGCTCCGCCGCCACGGCCGGGCGCGCGGTGTTCTCGGTGCTGGACACGGGCTGCGGCATATCCGAGGAGGACCAGAAGCGCCTGTTCAGCCGCTTCGTGCAGGTTTCGCAGGAAGGGCGGCGGCGGGAAGGGGTGGGCCTGGGGCTCTATCTCACCCGGCAGCTCGTGGGCCTGCATCAGGGGGAGACCTGGCTGACCAGCGAGCTGGGCCGGGGGTCGACCTTCTACTTCACCCTGCCCCTCGCCGGCCCGTCGGACCTGGACCTCAATTCCTCCGTCAACGGGTCCCGCTGAGCGACTATTCCTGTTCCCGCTCTTCTTCCCGTTCCTCGATCCGCTCGACCCGTTTGCGGTTGGAGTAGTCGCGGACCTTCTTGCGCAGGCGGATGGATCTCGGGGTCACTTCGACCAGTTCGTCTTCCGCGATGAACTCGATGGCCTGCTCCAGGGTCAGGAGGCGCGGCGGGGTGAGCACCAGGGCGTCGTCGGTGGCCTTGGAGCGCATGTTCGACATCGCTTTCAGCTTGCAGGGGTTCACGACGAGGTCGTTGCCCCGCGAGTTCTGCCCGCAGATCATCCCCTCGTAGACCTTCACCCCGGGTCCCAGGAACATGACGGCCCGGTCCTGGAGGTTGTACAGGGCGTAACCCGTGGTCAGTCCCGTTTCTTTGCATACGAAGACGCCGTTGCCGCGGGTGCCGAGCTCCCCCGACTTGGGTCCGTAGCCGTGGAAGCTGTGGTGCATGATGCCTTCGCCCTTGGTCTGGGTGAGGAACTCGGACTTGAAGCCGATGAGCGCGCGGGAGGGCACCACGTACTCCAGGCGCAGGCGGTCGGCGCCTTCGGAGGTCATGTTCTTCATCGTGCCGCCGCGGCGGCCGATGTTGTCGAAGACGACGCCCTGGTAGGAGCCCGGGATGTCGATGACGAGGTATTCCGTGGGTTCCAGGACCTTCCCCTCCTCCTCCCGGTAGACCACCTCGGGGCGGGAGACCGCCAGTTCGTAGCCCTCGCGGCGCATGGTCTCGATGAGGATGGTGAGGTGCAGCTCGCCCCGGCCCGAGACCTTGAACTTGCCTTCGCCCGGGAGCTCCTCGATCTTGAGGCCGACGTTGGTCACCTGCTCCTTCTCCAGCCGGGCCTTGAGGTGCCGGCTGGTGACGAATTTCCCCTCGGTGCCGGCGAAGGGGCTGTCGTTGATCAGGAACTCCATGGAAAGGGTCGGTTCGTCGATGGCCAGGGGGGGCAGGGACTCCGGGAACTCGGGCAGGGCCAGGGTATCCCCGACCTCCACCCCGGTGAGGCCCGCCACGGCCACGATGTCGCCGGCCAGCGCAGAGTCCACCTCGCGGCGGGTGAGCCCGAAGAAGCGCTCCAGGCGGGTGACCTTGCAGGGGGTGATCTTCCCGCCCGGCTTGACCACGACGACGCCCTGGGCCTTGGAGACCTTGCCGTTGACGATGCGCCCGACGCCGATCTGCCCCAGGTAGCTGGAATAGTCCACCATGGTGACCAGCATCTGCAGGGGCTTTTCCGCGTGGGCCGCCGGCGGGGGGACATGCTGGAGGATCACTTCGAAGAGGGGGGCGAGGTCCTTGCCCGGCTGGTCCGAGTTCAGCGTGGCCCAGCCTTCCTTGCCCGCCGCGTAGATGATAGGGAAATCGAGCTGGGGGTCGCTGGCGCCGAGGTCCACGAACAGGCTGAAGACCATGTCCAGGACCTTGTGCGGCCGCGCGTTGGCCCGGTCCAGCTTGTTGATGACCACGATGGGCGCGAGGCCCAGCTGGAGGGCCTTGCGCAGGACGAAGCGGGTCTGGGGCATGGGTCCGTCCACCGCGTCCACCAGGAGCAGGGCGCCGTCCACCATCTGCAGGATGCGCTCCACTTCGCTGCCGAAGTCCGCATGGCCCGGGGTGTCCACGATGTTGAGGGTGTGGCCCTTATACGGGACCGAGGTGCATTTCGAGAGGATGGTGATCCCGCGCTCACGCTCGATGGGGTTGGAGTCGAGGACGGCCTCCTGCGCTTCGTCGGCCTTGACCGTGAACTCGCCGGTCTGGCGCAGCATCCCGTCCACCAGGGTCGTCTTGCCGTGGTCGACGTGCGCGATGATGGCGATGTTCCGTACGTCCTGTCTCCTTGATTCCATGGGGGAACAATTGTAGCAAACCCGCCCCGTCGGGTTCAGGGCGGCTGCGCGTCCTCAGGCGCGCGCGAGGATGGAGACGATGCGCTGCGCGGCCCGGCCGTCCCCGAAGGGGAGGCGCCGGCGCGCCATGGCGCGCAGCCGCGCCGGCTCATCCAGGAGCCGCTCGGTCTCGCGGACGATGCGGCGCGGGTCCACGCCCACCAGCCGGGCGCAGCCCGCCCGGACGGCTTCCGGGCGCTCGGTGAGCGCGCGCAGGACCAGCACGGGTTTGCCCAGGGCGGGGGCCTCTTCCTGGATCCCTCCCGAGTCCGTCAGGATGAGGGTCGCGCGCGTCATGAGATGCACGAAGGAGAGGTAATCCAGGGGATCGATCAGGGTCAGGTTCGGGGTCCCGAGCAGCCGGCGCCGGACGTCGTCCCGCACCTTCGGGTTGAGATGCACGGGGTAGACGACCTGGACGTCGGGCCGGCGGGCGATGCGGGCCAGGGCGTCGCAGACGCCGGCGAAACCCGCTCCGAAATTCTCCTGCCGGTGCCCGGTGACGAGGATGAGCCTGCGTCCGGGGTCGAGGAAGCCCAAGCGCCGGTCCATCCGCTCCCGCAGGGAGGGGGAGGCGGCCAGACGCGCCGTCGCCAGCCCCAGGGCGTCGACGACCGTGTTCCCGGTCACGAATATCCGTCCCGCGGGGACCCCCTCGCGCCGCAGGGCGTCGCGGGCCCCGGGAGTGGGGGCGAAGTGCAGGGAGGCGATCGTGCCGACCAGCCTGCGGTTGAGCTCCTCGGGCCAGGGCCGGCCGAGGTCCCCCGTGCGCAGTCCGGCCTCGACATGGGCCACCGGGACCTTGTGGTAGAAGGCGGCCAGGGCCGCCGTGAGGGTGGTGGTGGTGTCGCCCTGGACCAGAGCCCAGTCGGGGCGGACGCGGGCCAGCACCGGGTCGAGCGCCCTCAAGACCGCCGCCGTGAGTCCGGAGAGGCTCTGCGCGGGCCGCATTAGGTCGAGGTCGAAATCGGGGCGGATGGCGAACGCCTCCAGGACCTGGTCCAGCATCCTGCGATGCTGGGCCGTGACGCAGACCTGCACCGAGAACGAGGGAGATCCCCGCAGGGCGCGCACCACCGGGGCGAGCTTCACGGCTTCGGGCCGCGTGCCGAATATGCAGAGGATCTTGCGCCGGGGTGCGCGGGGGGTCATCGAGTCGCTGCCGCCGGCTTGATTATAGCTTAGGGCTCGCAATGAAATAAGTGGCGCATTTCGCCGGAGGCGATTTTGGAGCGAGCCGAAGCGATGCGAGACGCGCAGGCCTTAAGGCCTGTAAGTCGAGCAGCGCGAAGGCGCAGCCCAAAAGCGCCCCGGCCCTTCGGGGAGGCCCGCTATTGGCCTATTTCGTCGTTGCTCGTCGCTTACATAGCTCACGCTATGCGCGCTCCTCGCGCCTAGAAATCGGCTCAAGATCGGGCCTCCGAAGTGCGCCACTTATTTCATTGCGAGCCCTTACGCTTGGGCTTCGGGCGCGAAGGAGCGGACGATGCCCTGGGCCTCGCTGCGGTAGCGGGGACAGCCCGACCGTTCGTCCGCGGTGCAGCCGCGGATCTCCCAGCAGTGCTTGAGCTCCAGGACTTCCTTGACGCCCTCGATGTTGAGGTGTTTTTCCTGGAGCAGGTGCTCAATCATGGCCAGCCGGGTGAGGTCGTACTCCGAGTAAAAGCGGTTCTTGCCGATGCGCGAGGGCTGGATGAGGCCGCGTTTCTCCCAGATGCGCAGCGTCATCGGCGTCACGCGCAGCTTCCGGGCGACCACCCCGATCGTGAAGACCGGCTCGTTGCGTGGGTCGGATTCGCAGCTGCCGCGAGGGGATGTCGCCATGGCCTTATCAACTCACATTGCAACACTTCCGCCACATTGCTTCGAAGCTAGTTTGAGACTTCGGAGCAGCAGCGGAAGCCGATGCTGTAGTCGTTGTAGGATTCGGCGTGGCTGGTGATGGCGGAGGCGCAGCCGCGGGGGGTCCCGGACACGGCCCGGCTGTAGAAGCTCCCTACGAAGACCATGTTGTCGCCCGGGGGATCGGCTACGATCTCATCCTGATTCCCGACCATGTCGTAGACGCCGTAGGAATTGCGGCATTGCGCGAAGTCGCCGGTCCTGGCCAGGACGCGGCGGCCGCCGCTCTCGGCCAGCATGAGGCGCGGGTCGCTCAGCTCGTTGTTGGAGCGCTTGAGGATCATGAGCGGGTGGGACGTGCCGAAGTTGCACATCCCCTTCTGGTAGCTTTTCCCGTAGGGGAAGGTCACGGGGAAAGAGCCCCCCTGCGCTTGCGGAGCGTCCGGTCCCGCGCAGGCCTGGTGCCATTCTTCCCGGGCGCAGAGGCGCTTGCCCGCGTTCCGGCAGGCCAGTTCCGCGGCCGGCTTGTTCATGAAGCCCTGGGGATATACCCCGGGTTTGGAGACGGCCATGGGCGAGAAGGAGGGGGAGCGCTCGAAATCGGGCAGTTCCGGCATGGGATAGTTCGCGAGGCTCGGCTTGGCGGACCAGTGCTCGTACTGCCAAACGGCTCCGGGCCAGCGCTTGGAGGGGTTGGGGGTGTAGTAGGGGGACGCGGGTTCGTGGGTCGCGCGGTCCACGACCGAGGCCTCCCACCGGTCGATGCAGTAGCGTCCCTCGATGTTGGCCATGCCTTCGGGGCAGGAGCCCTGGGCCGCGTTGCCCGCGGGGCGGGGCCGGGCGGACGAGCTCCGGTCCCCGGTCAGGGAGCCCTGGTCGTCGCGGGTCAGGCCGGAGGTCAGGCCCCGGCCGGGAACCTGGTTCTTGGAGCCGGGGTTGCCCTGGCGGCTCGCGGTCCGGGTCCCGGCGCCGGAGCCGGTCTTTCTGCCGCCGGTCTCGGTCCGGGCGCCGTTCTTCCTGGGGCCCAGTTCGGAGCCGGCGCCGACCTCGGGGGCGTCCGTCCCGCCGTTGGCGCCCAGGCCGCCGGTAAGGTACTCGTAGCCGCCGCGATTGTCGAACTTCTCGCTGGCGAGGTAGGCCGCCCCCTCCAGGTCCTCGGAGGGAGAGCCGGAGGTCCGGGTCGCGGGAGGAGTCGCCACGGGGTCGGCGTCGCGGCCGGTCGCGGGCCGTCCGCTCCCGTCGGTCCCGGCGGGCGCGGTCCGCTTCTCCGCGCCACGCTCCTCCTGGGCGAGGCGTTCGGCCGGGTCCACCGAGAACGGGTCGCGGGTCCGGGCCGAGGCTTCCGAAGGCTCTTCCTGCGCGGTCTTCTTGTCGTAGGCGGTGTAGGCCGCGGTCATCCCCAGGAAGCCCAGGACCAGGAGTCCCAATATCGGCATGGCATCATTAGGGTACCCGAAAGGCGGTATTCGTCCAGGCCTCCCGGGCCCTATGCGGATTAGGTCCAAAGACCCATGCCGCCGGATCGCCGCCGCCGGCCGCGGGAAACCGGGCGCAGAAAAGGTTTAATTACCCGGGGAGGAACTCATCGTGACCTACGCGCTCTTCGCGGTCTCCGGCTTCGCGGCGCTCGTCTACGAGACGGTCTGGACCCGGCGTCTGGTCCTGGTGCTCGGCGCCACCGTGTATTCCGCGAGCACGGTGCTGGCCGGCTTCATGGCGGGTTTCGCGCTGGGGGCCCTGCTCGGCGCCCGCCTGTCCCGCAAGGCCTTGTCCCCCCTGCGCCTCTACGGTTGGCTGGAACTGGGGATCGCGGCCGCGGCCGCGCTCTTCCCGCTCTGCATCCCGCTCATGCTGGAGGTGATGGAGCGGACCGCCCTCCCCATCGGCCCCCTGCGCTTCGCCATGAGCTTCGCCTCCGTCCTGCCCGCTACGGTGCTGATGGGCGCCACCTTTCCGGTGCTGTGCGGGGCCCGCTCGGGAGAAGCGGCGGGGACGCGGATCGCCGGGCTCTACACGGCGAACCTGCTGGGCGCCTGCGCGGGGGTCCTGGTGAACGCGTTCCTCCTGCTCGCGTTCCTCGGATTGGCCTGGAGCCATTGGCTGGCCGTCGCCCTCAACTGCGTCGTGGGCGTCACCGCCCTGTTCCTGTCGCGGGACGCGGCCGTGCCGGAACCGGAGCCTCCCGCGGCTGCCTCCGGGAGCGTGGGTTGGACCGCGCTCGCCGTGGGGGTCTCGGGCTTCTGCGGGATGGCGTTCGAGGTGGTCTGGTTCCGGCTCCTGCTCCCCTCTTTCAACAACTCGGCCTACGGCTTCGCCACCGTCCTCTTCGTCTTCCTCTTCAGCCTCGGGATCGGGAGCTGGCTCGCGCGGAGGGTGCGCCCCGGCCTGGCCCTCTTGGGCGGGCTGCAGGGCTTGAGCGCGCTCCTCGGGTTCGTGGGCTACGCCGGCTTCGAACTCACGCAGGTCCTGCAGAGCCGTTTCGCGGACATGGCCAATTCCGGCATCAGCCCATTCCTTTTCATCCCCTTCGCGGAGGCCCTGGTCCTGCTGACTCCGCTGGCCGTGGTGCAGGGGATGATCTTCCCGACCGCGGCCCGGCTGGACGCGGCGGGCGAGGGGGCCGGGGCCGCGGTGGGGCGGCTCTATTTCTGGAACACGCTAGGGGCCATCCTCGGGACCCTGACCGCCGGCTTCTGGTGGATCCCGGCGTTCAACGTGCAGAACGCCCTGCTCCTCATCCTGGGCGCGGCGCTGGCCTGCGGCGCGGTCCTCATCGCCGCGGCCGGACCCCGTTCCCTCCGCTGGGCGGCTCCGGCGGCCGCGGCCGCGCTGTTGGCCCTCGCCTGGGGCCGCCTGCGCGGGCGCTACCTCCCGTCCGCGATGATGGAAGAGTGGGGCACGCACTTCGCCGACCTGGCGCCCGAGCTCCTGTCCTACACCGAGGACCTGGAGGGTTCCGTGGCGGTCGAGCAGCGCGGGGGGGGCCGCCGCCTCGTCATCAACGGCGTCGGGGTGGCCGGCTACACCAACATCACCAAGCTGCTGGCGCACATCCCGCTCGCCCTGCATCCCAGGCCCGAGCGCGCCCTCATCATCTGCTTCGGTCTGGGCACGACGTTCCGCTCCGCCCTGAGCCACGAGGGCGTCCGGGTGGATGTGGTCGAGCTGGCGGGCGCCGTGCTCAAGGCCTTCCCGCTCTTCTACCGCGACGCCGAGCGCTGGACCGGCGACCCGCGGGCCCGGCTCATCGTCAACGACGGGCGCAACCACCTGCTCCGGGACCGGGAAGGCTACGACGTGATCCTGGCGGACCCGTCGCCGCCGCTCTACTCGGCGGGCACGGTGAACCTCTACAGCCGGGATTTCTTCGCGCTGGCCCTGCGCAAGCTGAAGCCCGGGGGACTCCTCGCGGTCTGGCTCCCCGAGTACCCGGAGCCCGAGTTCAACATGGTCCTCAAGAGCTTCTTCGCGGCGGTCCCCCACGCCCAGCTGTGGCTGGGCAGCGCGGGGGGCGGCGGGGTGGTGATGCTGGGGAGCGCGGCGCCCATCCCGCTCGACCAGGCCCGGGTCTCCCGCCGTCTGGCGGCCGCCGGCGTGCGGCGCGACCTGCTGGAACGCGACGGCGAGTTCCGCGACGAGGCCGCGTTCTGGAAGCTGGCGCTCGGCCCGGCCCGGGATTTCGCCGGGGCCCTGGCCGCGGCGCCGGAAGTCACCGACGAGTTTCCGCGCATCGAGTATCCCTATTTCCGGGCCAAGACCAAGGCCTACTACCGGCACCCCGCCATCCTGGCGAAGCCATGACCTGGGTCCAGGCCGTACTCCTCATCCTTGCGCTCAGCCTAGTCCCGGGCCCTCCCGCCGCCGCCGCGGTATTGGCCGACGACGTGGGCTACTGGTATGCCGACATCTACGAGGATTTCTTCGGCCCGGACGACGCGCCGGGCGGGGAGGCGTTCCTGGTGAACCGCCGCCCCGCTTCCCGGTCCTCGCGCTTCCCCAGGCGCAAGGCGCCGGGCACGTACAGAGTTTTCCTCGTCGGGGGCTCGGTGGCGCACAGCTTCGAGGATTGGCCGGGGGACGGGACTCCGCCGGCCCGCGCCGCGGGACGGCTCACCTTGGCCGGAGCCCTCGCCCGGCTCGTCCCCGGCCGTAAGGTGGAACTCATCAACTGCGGGATGCCCGGCTACGACAGCTACCGGGAATCCTTGGTCCTCGACGAGGTCCTGCGCCTTGAGCCCGACCTCGTCATCCTCATGTCGGGCAACAACGACCTGATTGCTTCGGCCGGTCCGCCGCCGCGGTCCTTCGTCCTCGGCCTGCGCCTGCGGCGCCTCCTGCGGCTGCCGCCGCCCCGGTTGGAGGCGCGCGAAGCGGACGACAATCCGGGGGAACTGGCCAGGAGGACCGCGCGCTTCGACGCGAACCTGCGCGGGATGGTCCGCGCGGCGGTCGCCCGGATGGTCCCCATCGTCCTCTGCGCCCTGCCCCGCCGCCTGGGCCAGCCCCCGACCGGGGCCCTGCCCCTGCGCGATAAGGGGTTCTTCGCCGGCTGGCTGGCATGGGAGCGCCGGGGCTATCCCGAAGCGGAGAGGCATTTCAAGGATTACATCGCGCGCAATCCCAGGGACTCGACCGCGTACCACGCCCTGGGGCGGATCTTGGAGTCTATGGGCGACCGCGCCGGGGCCCTCGCCGCCTTCCGCCTCTCCCAGACCCTAGAGATCGACGCCGTCGTGCGGCGGACGGCGCGGGAGGAAGGCGCGCCCCTGGCGGACCTGGAGGGCGCTTTCGAACGCGCGGCCGGAGGGCCGCGCCTGGAGGGCCTGCTCTACGACCGGGTGCACTGGCATCGCTTCGCGGACCCCATCGTCTCGCTCGCGGTCGCGGAGGCTCTGGCCCCGCGCCCGGGCCTGTCCCCGGAAACCGCTCTCCCCGGCGCGTTCCGCCCCGACCCGGTGGAGCTGGAGGAGACCTATTGGCTCCGCGCGGCGGCGGCGGTCCGGGAATCCCTCCTCATGCCGTCGGGGTCGCAGCCCGACAAGGGCCGCTTCAACGAGGGCGCGGTCGGACTGTTCGAGGCGCTTTGGAAGGAATCTCCCGACGCGGCCGCGGAACTGCCGGGGCGGAAGGAATTCCTCATCCGGTTGGAGCGCGAGAAGGGCCTGCACATCGGGCCCAGCGAGGATCTGGCGGGACTGTGGCCCTCCGCCCTGGCGCATGCCGCGGAAGCCTGCGCCCGGTTGGGGCGCTGGGACCCCGCCCTGCGCCTCTTCGACGAGGCCCTGCGCCTGGAGCCGCGCTTCCCCTACGCCCTCCTGCGCCGGAGCGTCGCCCTGCACCGGGCCGGGCGCGCGCCGGAGGCCGAAGCCGGCTTCGCCGGGCTCCGGGAAGCCGCGTGGTGGATCGCCGAGATCGACTTCTACCGGGAAGCCCTGTTCCCCCGCCGAACAAAACCCGCCCCCGGGAAGTGAACTCCCGGAGACGGGCTTCGCCGAACGGCGCGCCGGGCTACTGCGCCGGCGCCGCGGTGACCGTGAATGAGACCGAGGACAGGACCTCGCCGGCTTCCGTGACGGCCGAGACCTTCCAATTGCCGGCCCGGACGGCCTTGCTGCTCCAGGTGCGGGTCCGGGCGTAGTTGATGGCGAGGGGGATCTCCGAGACCTTCTTGCCGTCCAGGTGCCAGGCGTGCTTGATCGCGGCCGGGACGCTCTCGGCGCGGACCAAGGACCAGCAATAGACCCGGAACAGGCCGGCGTCGAAGGTGGCCGCTTCGCCGACCGGCTCGCGGTCCTTCACGCCCGTGGCCGCGACCATCCTCTCGACCTTGACGGTCGTGACGGCGCTCCCGGTCTTCATCGGGTCCGCGGGGGCCTGTGCCCAGGCGGCGACGCCCAACGAAAGTCCGATCAGCATGGCTATCATTTTCATCAAATCCCCCTCAAAGTCAGCGGCTTCAGGTACTAATATACATCATTCCAAAGACTTGGGTCAGGAGCCCCGCGAATGGTAGTGTATGAGCACCCAGTCCTTGCCCAGGAGCGTGCCATGTCCATCAAGGTCGGCGCCGGTCCCCTCACCATCGACGACGTAGCCAAGGTCGCTCGCCACGGCGAGAAGGTCAAGCTCGCCGACGAGGCCGTGCAGCGCATCAAGAAGTGCCGCGGGATGCTCGAGAAGAAGATCCTCGCCCACGAGATCATGTACGGCGTCAACACCGGCATCGGCGAGTTCTCCGAGGTCGTCCTGTCGGATGAGCAGGTCGCCCAGTTCCAGAAGTACCTGATCTACAACCACGCCGCCGGCATCGGCGAGCCTTGCCCCGTGGAGCACGTGCGCGCCGCCCTCCTGAGCCGCGTGAACGTTCATTCCCAGGGCTATTCCGGCTGCCGTCCCGACATCCCGCTGACCTATATCGAGATGCTCAACAAGGGCGTCACCCCCGTAGTCTGCGAGAAGGGCAGCGTGGGCGCCTGCGGCGACCTGGCCCCGATGAGCCAGGCCGCCTTGACCCTCATGGGGGAGGGGGAGTGCTTCTACAAGGGCAAGCGCATGCCCACCAAGGCCGCCTTCGCGAAGGCGGGCATCAAGGCCCCGGGCCTGCAGGCCCGCGACGGGCTGGCCGCGATCAACGGCTCCAACCTCATCACGGGCATCGGCTGCCTCGAGCTCCACGACGCGGAGCGCTGGGTGCAGCAGGCGGAGATCACCGCGGCTATGAGCCTCGAGGCCCTGATGGCCAACACCAAGCCCTACGACACGCGTCTGCACGAGCTGCGCGGCTTCAAGGGCGCGGTCACCTCCGCGGCGAACATCCGTGCGGTCATGGCCGGGTCCGACCTGGTCACGGGCAAGCTCAAGGTGAAGGTTCAGGACGCCTACTCGATGCGCTCCACGCCCCAGGTCGTGGGGGCGTTCCGGGACCACCTGGCCTACGCCCGCAAGCAGTTCGAGATCGAGCTCAACGGCGTGGCCGACAACCCCATCTTCCTCTGCGACAGCGACACCGTGCTGACGGGCGCCAACTTCCAGGGCACGCCCATCAGCATGCCGCTGGACATGGTGGGGGCGGGCATCGCGATGGTGAGCGTGCTCTCCGAGCGGCGCTTGAACCGCCTGCTCAACCCCGCCCTCTCCGTCGGCCTGCCCGCCTTCCTCACCAAGGGCGCCGGGATGTTCTCCGGGCACATGCTCAGTCAGTACACGGCGGACATGCTCATCGTGGAGCAGCGCATCCTCAGCGCCCCCTCCTGCGTCCAGTCCATCCCGGCCGCCGCCGACCAGGAGGACTTCGTGAGCATGGGCATGAACGCGGCGCTCAAGACCAGGCAGATCCTCAAGAACGCCTTCGGCGTGCTCGGCATCGAGATGATCGCCGCGGCCCAGGGCCTGGACTTCCGCCAGTTCACTCCGGGGACCGGGACCCGCGCCGCCCAGCGCGCGGTGCGCAAGCACGTGGCGCACCTGGATGTCGACCGGCCGCTCTACAAGGACCACAACGCCATGGCCGCGGCGGTCGAGGCCTGCGAGATCCTGAAGGCGGTGGAAGCCGAGATCGGCCCGCTCAAGGACTCCTGGAACTAGGGGGAGTGCGCTCGGGAAGCCGAGGGTGCTGTGCCCGGGCACAGTCGTTCTTGTGTTCGAGGCCCGCGACCGCCGAATCCGATGTTAGAACGCACCATTCCAGAAATGGCGCTTCCGGGTTTGCCGTGGGTAGCCGTGCAGGGTAAAATAGTGGCTTCCAAGACAGGAGGAAGCCACCATGCAAG
>MGTY01000016.1 GCA_001799695.1 Elusimicrobia bacterium GWA2_69_24 | reverse complement strand
ACCCGACCGAGCCGTCGAGGTTGAGGCTCGCCGCGCGGAAGTAGTAGGTGGTGTTGGGCTCCAGGGCCGGCGCCAGGACCGTCAACGTGCTCGAACGGACCGCGGCCGTCTGGCTGGAGTGGAGGACTCCCGTGAAGTCGGCGGCCGTGGAGGCCTCCAGCCGGTAGCCCTCGGCGCTCTCCCTCTGCGGCGAGAGGGGACGGGCCGCCCAGGCAACCGTGATCGAGCTCTGGAACACCTGCAGGTAGGTGTTGGCCGCCGGCAGGGCAGCCGGCGGCTTGGCCAGGGTGGAGGTGGAGCCCAGGGTCGTGAAGGCCCCCCGGGTCCCGACCTGGTTGAGGCCGGCCGCGCGGAAGTACCAGCGCGTGTTCGCGTCCAAAGCCGGGCTCCACACGGTCAAAGTGCTCACGGAGATGTCGAGCGTGCGCGACGACACCACCGTCCCCGCCGCGGAGAAGTCCGTGGACGACGCCTCCAGGTGATAGCCGCTCGCCGATGCCGACAAGGGCCCGGCCGGAAGGGCCGCCCAGGCCGCGGTGATCGAGCTCTGCCAGACCGCGGGGAAGGGAACCGCCAGGTTCCCGGGCGGGACCGAGAGGGTGATGGTCGCGGCTGCGGCGGAGTAGTTGGTGTCTGAGAGCTCGAGCTTCGAGCCGACCCGGAAGTAGTAGGTCGTGTTGGCATCCAGGGCGGAGACCTCCAGGCCGGCCACGCCGTCCTCCGGCGTGGCCGAGGAGCGCAGGATGCCGCCGAAATTCGCCGCGGTCGAGGCCTCCAGCACGAAGCCGTCCCGCGCGTGGACCGGGGTCCAGGAGGCGTTGGCGCTCGATTGGAACACCGCGCTCAGCGCCAGCGCCTTGGGGGCGATCCCCACCTCGGAGAAGACATAGACGGAACCGTCATAGGCCCGCCATTGATTCGTCGCCACCACCTTGCTCACCTGGATGCGGTGGGTCAGGTTCCCCCCGGGGATGTTGTAGAGCCCCAGGGCCGTAAAAAGCTCCATGTCGGCTTCGGCGGTATCGCTCACCCCGTTGTCGAACTCGCCGGCGATGATGTTGGAGTTGCCCTGATCCACCACCAATTGCATCTGGGTCCGGTCGGTGTTGAGGGAGGTGCCCACCGCCCCCTGGCCGACCACCAGGTAGTTGCTCTGAAAATCATGCGCGTAGACCTCATCGTGCTGCACCGCCCAGACCGGGTCCGCCTCCGCCCCGCTGTCGAGCGTGCTGTCGGCCCGGCCGCCGCCGGAGTCGCCAAAGAGCTCGCTCGCCTTGACCAGGATGACCCGGGCCTCCTCGGCGTCGAAGGTCGTGTTGACCACGCCGCGATGCTGGAGATACGCCGACAGGGTGCCATCCGCCGTTGCGTCGAACACCCGGGCCGAGAAGTAGGGCATCCGGTCCGCCGGGTTGTTCGTCCCCGCCTCCCAGCTCCTGACGTCGTAGACCACGCTGCCCAGGCCGCCGCCGGAAACCTCCATGCGCCACTCGGTCCGGTCCCCGGCCGCGCCCGCGGTCACCGCGGCCCCGGCCGCCAGGACTAAGACCTTGTCCCCCGCGCTCACCGCGAGCGCGGCGCTCGCCTCCTCCGCCCCGCCCTGGTTGATGGTCTCGAAGCTCGCGCTCTGGTCCGTGTCCGGGACCCGGATCCCCGACCAGCTCCAGTCCGAGCCTTCGCTCAGGTGGCCGATCGGGATGGCCGTGATCCGGCCTCTCTGGATCCGCACGTTGGTGTTGTCCTCGGATGCGATCTGGATGCGCAGGACGTCGCTAGCGCCGAGGGTGCGCACGGTAGCGGCCGCGTGGGTGCGGTAAACGGCCGTGTTGCTGACGGGGGGCTCGTGGTCGAAACGGATGTCCTGAGCCTGGACCCCGGTATCCACCGCCAAGCGGGAGTAGTAGGTACGAGCCGTCGAGTCGATGCCCGCCTCCCAAGCGGACAAGATGAGCCAGGTCCCGGCGCCGGGCGTCAAGGACAGGTACGTGGAGAAGGAGGAGCCGGTCTTGTTCATCACGGAGTCATCAGCCGCGTAGCGCCAATCGATCCCGGCCTGGCTCGCGGACGCGCCGGAGCCCGTCGCGGCGCTCGGGACCGGGGTCCCGGTGAAATTCGAGGAACCGTTCCAGTTCAGGGACCCGGCGCGGAAATAATAGACGGCCCCGGCCTGCAGGCCGGTCACGGTCAGGGTACTCGCCAGATAGTCCGGAGTCGCCGAGGAGCGCACGGTCCCCAGGAAGTCGGGCGAGGCCGAGGCCTCCAGTATGTAGCCCTCGCCGGTCGAACTCTGCGGCGCTCCGGGCATAGCGGTCCAGCCGATTGTGGCGCTGGTGATGAACACGTTGAGCACGGCGGTCCCGGAGACCGCGTTCGCATGGGTCGAGGTCGCGAAGTGGATGGCGTAAGCGCGCTGCGCTCCCCGCACCGAGGCCGCGCGCAGATAATAGGTCGTATTCGCCGTAAGACCCGCCGCGTTGGGAACGGAAAGCCCCGTCATGGCGGGGTTGGCGGTGGAGGAGGATGCGGCGATGGCGCCGAAATTCTCAGCCAGCGACGCCTCCAGCAGATACCCGTCCACGGCCGAGGCCGGGACCGCGGTCCAGGACACCGTGACGCTGGCGGTGAAAGTCGCGTAGGCGGACGGGGAGCCGGGCGGCAGGAAATCCGTGGTCACCGATGAGATCGCGGCCGCGAAGTTCGGAACTCCCTGGTGGTTGAGCGTGCCCACGCGGAAGTAATAGGTGACCTGGCTGGCCAGCCCCTGGATGGTCAAGGTGCTCTGGGCGATGTTCGGCGTGGCGGAGGAGAAGACCGTCCCCGTGAAATCCGGCGCGGTGGAGGTCTCCAGGAGGTAGCCCTCGGCCGAGTCCAGCAGGGGAACCGCCGGCCGCCTCCCCCAGCCCACCGTGGCCGCGCTGGACAGCACGCTCAGGAATGCGGCCCCCGCGGCCGGCTGGGCCAAGGTCGAGGTGCCGGACAAAACCACGTAATTCGTCGTATCCTCGAGGACCGTGCCCACGCGCAGGTAGTAGGTGGTGTTGGCGTCCAGACCGGGCGTGTAGACCGAGAGCGCCGTCAAGGCGGCATTGGGAGTCTGCGAGGAGACGATGTCACCGGTGAAGTCGGAGGCCGTGGAGGCTTCGACCCGGTAAGCGTCCACCGTGGGCGGGGGCGGGACCCCCCAGGACGCGCTCATGCTCGAGAGGAAGACCCCGGCGTAGGCGGGGTTCACCGGAGCGGAGAAGCCCAGCGTGTAGGTGGAAACAGCCGAGGCGAACTGCGGGGCCTGATTATGATTCAGGCTTCCCACGCGGAAATAGTAGGTGGTCTGCATCCGGAGGCCGCTCACCGTCAAGGTGCTCAGGCCCACGGCGGGGGTGGCGGAGGAGCGCACCGTGCCCAGAAAAACCGGCGAGGTGGAAGCCTGGAGCACGTAGCCTTCCGAGGACTCCGAGAGGGGATTGGCGAGGCGCGGCACCCAGGTGATGGTGGCCGAGGTGCGGAAGACGTCCTTGACGTCCGTGCCCGAGACCTTCTTGGCCAAGGTGGAGGTCGTCAGCGAAACGGAGTAGTTCGTGTCGCTCTGCTTGAGGCGCGAGCCCACCCGCAGGTAATAGGTCGTGTTCGCGTCCAACGACTCGACGCTCAAGCTGGACGCGGCGGAGCTCCCGGCCAGGGCGAAGGGCAGCCCTCCGGAGAAATCCGCGGCGGTCGAAGCCTCCAGGCTGTAGCCGTTCCAGGCGACGACCGGGGTCCAGGACACGGTGATGCTCGATTCGTGCACCGTCTGCAGAGCCGGACTCTGGGGCTCCTGGCCCACCTCGGAAAAGACGTAGACCGAGCCGTCGTAGGCCTTCCACGAACCGATGGTCCCGACTTCGTAGACCTCGATGCGGTGGGTCTGGCTCCCGCTCACCGACATATTGAAAAGCCCGAAGGTCTGGAACCCGTAGAAATCCGCCTCGCCCGCGTCGTTGACTCCGCTTTCGTGCAGGCCGCCCGTGATGTTGGCGTTCAAGGCGTCCACCTGCAGGCGCATGCCCTTGATTTGTGTGTTGGTCGTCGTTCCGAGCGCGCCCTGGCCGACGAGCAGGTAATTGCTCTTAAAGAGGTGGTCATGGGCGTACTGGTGCTGCGTCGCGGTGCCGTCTCCCTGGTCCGTGACGGCGTCCGCGCGGCTGCCGCCCGTATCCGCGAACAGCTTCCGGGTCTTGAGCACGATCACCCGCGGGGTCACCGCGTCGAAGCTCGTCGAGGCCACCCCCTGGTGCTGGATCGCCCCAGTGATCGTCCCATCCGCGGCCGCGTCGAAGATCCGGGCCGAGAAGTAGGGGAAGAGGTCCCCGTCGGCCGGGATGTCGGCGCCCTCCCACAAGCGCTCGTCGTAGTTCACGGTGCCCAGACCCGCTCCCGACACCTGCATGCGCCAGGCCGCGCGCTCGGCGGCCACGTTGGTCATGGCGGCCCCGGCGGCCAGCACCAGCACCCGCTCTCCGCTGAGGACGGACAGGCTCGCGCTCGCTTCCTCGGCCGTACCCTCGCTGATGATCTCCCAGACCCCGCTTTGGATCGTGGAATCCACTTCGCGCACGGTGGACCACTGCCAGTCCGTCCCCTGCGCGAGGTCGGCGATGGGGATGGCGAGGATGCGGCCGCGCCGCATCTCGCCGGCCGTGAACCCGTCGGAATCCACTTCCAGGCGGAGCTCCGTGGCGTCGGTCAGGGTCATGACCGTGGCGACGGAGTGGCTGATCCAGTTCCCGGTCGCGATCTCCTCGCCCGCGTAGCGGATGTCCTCGGTGACCGAGCCGTCGTCCCGCACGAAGCGGCTGACATAGACCGTGTTCGCATCCTGGATGCGGCACTCCCAACTCGCCAGGATCAGGTATTTCCCGGCTCCGGGGCTGGTGGCCAGGTGCACGGCGAAGGCGTCGGCCAGGCTGTTCTCCGAGGCGGTCCCTATCCCCTCGACGTAGTGCCAGGCGTTGCCGTACAGGCTCCCAGAGGTGCCGCCCTGCGTGGTCCCGGAGTTCCCGTAAGGGAAGCTCGTATCAAAATTAGGGACTCCGCCGTGATTGAGCGAGCCGGCGCGGAAGTAATACAGCGTATCCGCCTGGAGTCCCTCGACGGTCAAAGTCGCGACAGAGATGTCCCAGGTGTCCGAGGAGTAGATGACGCCGCCGAAGTCCGCCTGGTCGCAGGCTTCCACGCGGTAGCCCTCGGCCGTATCCGCGGGCGGCGCTCCGGGGAGCGGCCGCCAGTTCACGGCCGCCGAAGAACGGTACATGGCGTACACCCAGGGGCTCGGCACCGGGTCCGCCAGGGTCGACACGCCGCCGAACTCCGCGAAGTTCGGCCGCCCCGCGTGGTTGACGCCTCCGGCGCGCAGGTAATAGGTCGTATTGTTGGCCAGGCCGGGCGCGGTGAGCGCAATCACCGTGGCGTCGGCGGTCGCCGACGACACGAGGGCGCCCGTATAGTCCGCGTTGGCCCAGGCCTCCAGGCGGTAACCCTGGGACGCGATCTGCGACCAGTTGACGGTCAAGCTGGTCCAGTGGACCCCGAACTCCGAGGCGGATATCTGTGCCGTGAGCGTCGGGGTGGAGCCCAGGAAGGAGAAATTCGGGACTCCGTTGGAGTTCACCGCCCCCGCGCGGAAATAATAGGTCGTGTGCGCGCTCAAGGGAGGGCTGAAGACGGCCAGGGAGCTGACGCGCACGTCCGCGGTCGCGGACGAGGCCGCCACGGAGGAGAAATCCGGGGAGACCGAGGCCTCAAGCAGATAGCCCTCGGCGGATTGCTCCCGCGGCGCGGCCGGCTTGGCGGTCCAGGCCGCGGTCGCCGAGCTTTCCCACACCCCGAGGAAGGCCGCGGCCAGGGTCCCCGGCGGGCCCGCGAGAGTGGAGGTCGAGTCGAGGCTGGTGAAATCGCCGGCCCGGCCCTGATGGTTCAGGCTCGCCACGCGGAAGTAATAGGTCGTGTTGCGCGACAGGGCCGGACTCAGCGCCGCCAGCGTACTGACGGAGAAGTGATAGGACTCGGAAGATGCGATGGTCCCGGTGAAATCCGCCGCGGTCGAGGCTTCCAGCCGGTAACCCTCGGCCGAATCCCAGAGCGGGAGCCCCGGCCGCGCGGCCCAGCGGGCCGTGGCGGAGGTCTCGAATACCGCCAGGAAATCGTCGGCCAGGCGGGACGGCGCCGAGGCCAGCGTGGAGGAGGAGCCGAACACCGGGCTGAAGTTGAGGCGGCCCGCGCGGTTGCGGCTGGCCGCGCGCAGGTAATAGGTCGTATTCGTCTCCAGCCCCGTGACCCAAAGCCCCTGCATGGCGGCCTCCCAGGTCGCGGAGGAGTAGACGGTCCCGGTGCCGTCGAAATCCGTGCTGGAGACCTCGACGCGATAGCCGAGCCCGTCGACCACGGCCCAGCGCGCCGAGACGCTCGAGAAGCGGATGTCGTCCACGCGCAGGGCTCCGGGGACCGAAGCCAGGGTCGGCGTAGCGCCCGCCAAAACGAAGTTCCTGGCCCCGCCCCAGTCGATGGCGCCGACCCGGAAATAGTAGGAGGTGTTCGCAGCCAGAGGCGCGGGGCCGGAGACGGTCAAGGCGGTCAAGGAGGCGTTCGGCGTCACGGAGGAACGCACCGTACCGGAGAAATCCGAGGCCGTGGAAGCCTGGAGCTCGTAGCCTTGCGAGGGGACTCCCGTCCAGTTCACGGTCGCGCTGGTCTCGAATACTTCCGTGAAGGAGAGCCCGGAGACCAGGCCGGCCAGGGTCGAGGTGGAGAGCATGGTCTGGCTGTAATGGAGCGCGCTGCCGTGGTTCAAAGAGCCCACGCGCAGGTAATAGGTGGTCCGGGCCGTCAGCCCCGAGACCGTCAGCGCGTCCAGACCCCCGTTCCCGGTGGAGGCGGGGAACACGTCGCCCGTGAAGTCCGCCGCGGTGGAGGCCTCCAGGCGATAGCCCTGCGAGGTCACGGGAGTCCACCGGGCCGTCACGCTCGTCTGATAGACCGCGTCCAACGCGGGGGCGCCGGGCTCCGGCGCCAGGGTCGAGACCACCCCGGCGGAGCCGAAATTCGGGACACCGTTCCAGTTGATGGCGCCGACCTTGAAGTAGTAGGTCGTATCGGCATCCAACGGCGGGCTCAGAACGGAGAGAGTCCCCAAGCTCGCGTTCGTGGTGCGCGAGGTCACGCTGACCCCGCCCGGCAGCAGCGCCCCGAAATTGGTGCTGGAAGCCTGGACCTCGTAACCCTGGCTCGACACCGTGCCCCAGTTCAGGGTCGCGCTGGTCTGGTTCACCTCCTGGAAGGCCGGACTGCCCACGAAGGAGGCCATGGTCGAGGTGGAGCCGAACACGGCTCCGAGGTTCAGGGCCCCGCCGTGGTTGTAGGAGCCGGCCCGGAAATAGTAGGTCGTGTCGGGACTCAGTCCACCGATGGTCAGTTCCGAGGCCGTGCCGCTGGTGTTCGAGGAGAAGAGGACCGTCCCGCCGCAGTTCGCACTGTCGCAGGCCTCCAGGCGGTAGCCCTGGGCCGAGACCGGGGTCCAGGACACGGTCACGCTGGCCGCGAAGATCTCGGCGAAAGCGGGAGAGACCGGCGGTTGGGCCAAGGTGACGGTCGAACCCAAGGGGACGGAATTGGGGATTCCTCCATGGTTCAGGGCCCCGGCCCTGAAGTAGTAGGTCGTGTTGGGCTCGAGCCCGGGAGACCAGGCCGTCAGAGTGCTCAAAAGGACAGCGGGGGTCTGAGACGAGACCGTCAACCCGCCCGGAGCCAAAGCGCCGAAATCCGTGCTCGAAGCCTCCAACCGATAGCCTTCGGAGGAGTCTTCCTTCGCCGCGGGAGGCCAGGCAGGCAAGGCGGCCCAGGCCGCCGTCGCGGAAGACTCCCCCACCATCAGGAAGGTCTCAGCCAGCGCAGCGATGGGCTTGGCGAGGGTAGACTGCGTCGAGGCCTCGGCATAGAAGGTACTGTTCCCCCACAGGGCCCCGGCCTTCAGGAAGTAGGTGGTGTTGGCCAGGAGCCCCTGGACCGAAAGGGACGTGGCGGTCTTGCTGGGCGTCGAGGAGATCTCGACCTCGCCCGTGAAGTCCGCGGCGGTGGAAGCGAGCGCCGCGTAGCCGTCGGCGTTGACCTGGTTCCAAGTCATCGTGAAGCTCGACAGGTAAGCCTGCGCGACCTGCGCGTTCGACGGGGGGATATCCACCGCGAAGATGGTGGCGGTCGAACCCTGGGCCAGATAGTTGGGGATGCCCGCGTGGTCCAAGGCGCCCACCCGGAAATAGTAGGTCGTGACGGGAGCGAGGCCCTGGACGGCCAGGACGTCCAGCTCGACGTTCGGCGTCGCCGAGGAGAACAGGTCTCCCGAAAAATCCGCGGCGGTCGAGGCGTCCAGCCGATAGCCCTCGGCGGAATCCTCCACGGGCGCGGGCGGCCGGGGCGTCCAGCTCACGGTCACGCTCGTGCTGAAGACCCCGACAGGCGCGACCCCGCTCACCGGCTGGGCCCAGGTGTACGCCGTGGCCTCGCTGGAGAGCTGGCTCAGGATGCCGGAGGGGTCGCGGTGCCAGACGCGAAAGTAGTAGGTGCTGTTGGAGAAGAGCTGGCCGATGGAATGGGTGACCGCCGCTCCGTTGGGCGCGCCGCTCGTGGAGAGGTCCACCTGGGCGTTGTAGAAGCTCCACAGGGGCGTGGCGTTCTGCTCGTACTGCACATAGAAGCGCGAGCCGGGCTGCAGCTGTCCCAGGAACATGTCCCCGCCCGGGGCGGTCCAGGCCAGACGCACGCTCCCGGTGCTCAGACCCGTCCCGGCCAGACCCGTCACGGTCCTGGGCCGCACGATGCGGTTCATGTGCCCGGGCCTGAGCTCGTAATTGGCCGACTGCATGGTGAGGGCCACGGACTCTCCGGCCGAGGTGCCGCCTTCGTAAGAGGACCCGGTCAGACCGCGCCGACCGCCCGAGTCCGGCGTCCCCGGCTGGATCTCGAAGCTGGGGGAGCTGAAGGTGCCGGCCCAAAGGATGCCGAAGAGGGAGCCTGCGCACAGGGCGGCCGCCAGCGCCCCCGCCCAGAGGCCCTTGACCCCGCCCGCTCGCTCCGCGGCCCGTCTCAGCATGCTATCTGCGCACTCCCCCTTACGGTCTCAGCTCACGACTTCTGGCAGAAGAGGAGCTGGAGGTACGGCATCGTGGTGTCCGCGGCGTTCGTCAGATTGTTTCC
>MGTY01000015.1:16256-41653 GCA_001799695.1 Elusimicrobia bacterium GWA2_69_24 | reverse complement strand
GTTCGCCTGCGCCAGGGCGTCGCCGGCGATCGCGCCCATGAAGGAGCGCAGGCCGATCATGTAGGCGGCGGTCAGGGCCAGCGCCACCAGGGCCGAGGCCGTGAGCTTGGCCAGGACCAGGGCGCGCCGGTCGATGGGAGAGCTCAGGAGTATCTCCAGGGTCTTGTTCTCCTTCTCGCTGACGATGGACATCGCCACCATTTGCGCCGAGAACATGATGGCGAGGAAGATGAGCACGGGAAACAGGTAGGTCTGGGACTGCACCAGGCCCATCACCTGGGCGATGGGCAGGTTCTCCACCACTCCGCCTAACACCACGAACTCCCGGCCCGACACCGGCGAGCGCAGCAGGTCCGCGGACGCCCCTCCGGCCGCCCTCCCGATGGCGAAGCGGCTCATGTCCGCGTTGACGGTCTGCACGGAGCGCGCCACCTGCCCCATGGCGGCCAGGGAGCGGATGTTCAGCCCCCGGAAGACCGCATAGAGCTCGATCTCCGCGCGCTGCGACTCCATGATCCGGTCCTGGAACCCCTCCGGGATGACCAAGAGCGGCAGGGTCAGCCGGCTGGAGGCTCCCAGCGCTCCCGCCCGGTCCGCCGAGCGGTCCTGGACCAGGCGGAACCCCGCGGTGCGCAGGGCCCCCAGTGAACGCTCCGACAGCGCCGAACGGTCGAGGTCCAGGACGCGCAGAGGCTCGACCGGATGCGGGGCCCGCTTCTGCACCGACAGGACCTTCCCCAGGGCGGCGAAGAGCAGGATCATCGCCAGCATCGGGATCACGATCTGCCGGGTGAGGAGCTCGGCCACCTCCTTGCGCAGCAGGACGAAGAACTTCCTCACGGCCGGGTCAGCCGCATGAAGACTTCCTCGAGGTTCCCCGCGGCATGCTCCCGCTTGAGCTCGCCGGCCGCCGCGCAGGCCAGGATCCGGCCCCCGCTCATGATCGCCACCCGGTCGGAGAGGAACTCCACCTCGAGCATGTTGTGGCTGGAGACGAGGAAGGACATCCCCTCCCGGGCCAGGGCGCGGATGGTCCGCCGGATCTCGACGGCGTTGGCCACGTCGAGCCCGCTGGTCGGCTCGTCGAGGATGGCGAGCTTGGGCCGGGTCATGACCGCCCGGGCCAGCAGGAGCTTGCGGGTCATGCCCTTGCTGTAGGTCTTGATCCGGTCGTCCAGGCGCGCGCCCAGCCCGGAGAGCCCGGCGCCGTAGCTCACGCACTCGGCGATGCCGGCCGGCGATTCAAGGAAGAGCGCCGCCATGAAGCGCAGGTAGGCCCTGCCGGTCAGGTTGCGGTACGCGCCGGCCTCCTCGGGAAGGTAGCTGATGATGCCGCGCACCTGCTCCGGAGACCGCCGCAGGTCCAGACCGAAGACGCTGACGCTGCCGCCCGTCGGGGTCAGGATCGTGGCGGCTATCTTCAGGGTGGTGGATTTCCCGGCCCCGTTGGGCCCCACCAGCGCGAATATCTCCCCCGCGCCGACCGAAAAATCGATCCCCCGGACCGCCTCGAATCCTCCATAGCGCTTGGTCAACCCGAGGACCACCAATGCCGACAACATAGGAGAAGGCATGGTAACATATCTTCACCGGACGCCATGAACCTGGACTGGCTGACCTACAAGAAGGAATTCGCCGGACGCGTCGAGCGGGACGGGAAGGTGCTCGCCAAATACCGGAAAGTGCGCCGCTTCCCTCAGTCCTGGGGCCGCAACGCCCTATGGGCCGTCCTGGTCCTGGTCTTCGCCCTCGGGATCAGCCTGCTCGTCAAGCGCGTCGCGGACTGGCCCGCCGCCCCCCGCGCCGAAGAAGCCGTTCCCTGATTAGAGCCTGAACCCCGCGCCGCGGAACGCGGCCGCCAGGCTGCGGCGGTTCTCCGCGGACAACGGGGTCAGCGGCAGACGCGGCTCGCCTCTGCAGAGGCCCGCGAGCTCGGCCGCCGCCTTCACCGGGATGGGGTTGGTCTCCATGAAGAGCGCCTTGATGACCGGGAACAGGCGCAGATGCCACCTCCGGGCCGCCGCGAAATCCCCCCGCAGAGCCGCCGCGCACATCGCCGCGCTCTCCTTGGGCAGGATGTTCGCGACCACGCTGATGACTCCCCGGGCGCCCACCGACATCATGGGGACCGTCAGGGAGTCGTCTCCGGAAAGCACCGTGAACCCCTTGGGACAGCGGCAGAGGATCTCGCTGACCTGGTCCAGAGACCCCGCAGCCTCCTTGGTGGCCGTGATGTTGCGGCAGGCCTTGGCCAGACGCGCCAGGGTCGCCGGCTGCAGGTTCACTCCGGTGCGCCCCGGGATGTTGTAGACCACCACGGGGATGCGTACCGCCCGCGCCGCCGCTTGGAAATGCCGGAACATGCCCTCCTGGGTCGGCTTGTTGTAATAGGGCACCAGCACCAGCAGGGCGTCCGCGCCCAGGCCTTCCGCCTCCCGGGCGGCCGCCACCGCGCGCTCCGTCGAATTGGTCCCGATCCCGGGGATCACCGGGATGCGGCCCCGGCACTCCGACACGGCGAGCGAGACCACCTGCCGGTATTCCTCCGCGCTCAGGGTCGCCGCCTCTCCCGTCGAGCCGCAGGGCACCACTCCCGCCGTCCGGCTGCGCAGTTGGAACCGGAGCATCCCGCGCAGGGAGCCCAGGTCCAGCTTCCCGTCCGCGAACGGCGTCACCAGAGCCGTGAACGACCCCTCGAGCTTCATCTCGCCTTGCCTCCTGAAGTCCACCCCTCGCACACCGGCTCCACCGGGCCCTCCAAAGACACCTCCGAGACCTCCCCGCCGGCCCCGGAGCGGAACCGCACGGTCAGCGCCGCGCCGCCGCGGGTGAGCACCCGCACCCGCCGGAGCCCGGGCCGGCCCCGGCCGCGCAGGACCGCGGCCGCGGCCACCGCCCCCGTGCCGCAGGCCCAGGTCTCGTCCTCGACGCCGCGCTCGAAGGTCCGCAGGCGGCAGACTTCCCCGTCAGCCGCGACGAAATTCACGTTCGCTCCGGCGGCCCCGAAGGCGGGATGAGCCCGCAGCCGTGCGCCCAGCTCTCGGACCGCCAGAGTTTCCAGCTCCCGTCCCGGGACGCGCACCACCGCGTGCGGGACCCCCGTGTCCACTAGATCGGCGGTCCAGATTCGTCCTCCGGCACGGACCCGCACCCCCGAACGCAGCCTCTGGACGTCGCGCAGTCCGATCCGGACCCGCCGCGCGCCAGTCAGGAGCGCCCAGACCGGCCCCCCGGCCGTATCCATGGTCAGCCGCCGCCGGCCCCGTCCCGCGGCGGCCAGCCACCAGGCCGCGCACCGGGAGCCGTTCCCGCAGAAGGCCCGGGACCCGTCCGCGTTGAAATAGTCCACCCGGGGACGGACGGTCCCGCCCCGCCGCCGCACCCACAGGAGCCCGTCCGCTCCGATCCCAGCACGCCGCGAGCAGAGCCGCCGCGCCAGCCGGGAGACGGCGGCGGCCCGTCCCGCCGGCCCGTCCGCGATCAGGATGAAATCGTTCCCGCCGGCCGTGAGCTTCCAGAAGCGCAGGCGCTTCATGGACGGGACGTGAGCTGCTCCAGCATGCTCCGGCAGACCGCCGCCGCGAACAGGTCCCGATGGGACTCGGCCCCGGCCGCGAAATCCGCGCGCGCCCGCGCGATGTCACCCCGGCGCAGGAACACCGAACCGCGCACCCAGAGCCCGACGCCATCCGAAGGGTCCTGGGCCAGCACCGGAGCGACCACCGCCAGCGCCTCCTCATCCCTCCCGTCCTCCAGAAGCCAGAGGGACTTCTGCAGGCGGAAATCCTGGCGCTCGGGAGCCTCGACGACGGCCAGGTCCAGTTGGCCGTAGCCGTCCTCGCCAGCGCCCAGCCGCCGCTGGATCCGCGCCAGGACGATCCGGTCCTCCGCAGTGCTGCGGGTCGCCATGGCCGAGTGGATGGCCTTCATGGCCCCGGCCAGGTCGCCGCGCTCGGCCAGGACCTCGGAGTAGGAGCGCAGGAGTCCCGCGTCCCGCCCCCAGCCCTCCTCCAGCATCGCCTTCTCGAAGTGCAGCTGCGCCTTCGCCAGGAGCCCCTGCTTCTGATAGATTTCGGCCACCCCGACGTTGCTGACCGCGTTGTTGGGATGGATCTTCAAGGCCCGGAGGTAATAGGGCCGCGCCCGGTCGTCGAGGCCGACGCGGTGCAGGATCCCCGCCAGGTCGCAGAGGATTTCCAAGTTCTTCGGGAACAACCCTTCGGCGAATTGCAGGGTCAAGAGCGCCTGGTCGTAGCGGCCCAGCCGCTCCTGGCTCCGCCCCAGGAGCGTGTAGGCGCGCGTCCTCAGCCGCCGCGGGATCCGGTCGATCCGCTGGAGGGGCAGGCTTTCCAGGACCTTGAGGTACTCCCCCGCTTCCAGCCACGACTCCTCCTGGGCCAGCGACACCGCGGACCGCGGCGCCCACCGGGTCCCGGCGCAGCCCCAGGTCAGGCCCACCGCCAGCGCCAGGACCGCCGCCCGCCGCCGGAGCATCATGGCGCGCTCCACCGCCGCATCAGGCGGGGCAGGGAGAAGAGGATCAGACTCTCCTTGGCCTCCTCCACCCGCTTCTTCGCGGCCTCCACGCCCTTGCCCATCACCTCACCGGATTTTTCGACCTGATAGAATTCGTATCCTCCGACCTCGGGCTCGATGACGATGTCGGCCACCTTCCGCTGCTGGCGCGAGAGCAGAGAGCCGCGGATGTCGATGACCTGCTCCAGCGTCATCAGGACGTTGGTGGGCGAGGTCCGGGAGAAGTCCCCTTCGGTGACGCTCGCCAGCACCCACTCCGCCCCCAGCAGCTTGGCCACATCCACCGGCACGTAGTCGACCACGCCGCCGTCGACCAGATAGCGGTGCCGGTAGAGCACCGGCTGGAATATGCCCGGCAGGTTCATCGACGCGCGCACGGCCGGCGCCACGGGGCCGTCCCGGAAGATGATCTTCTCGCCGGTCCGGATGTCCATGGCCACGCACGCGAAAGCCTTGCGCAGCTGGTCGAACCGGACGTCGCCGATGACCGCCCGGAGCCGCTTTTCGGTATTCGCGCTGGAGAGGAGCTTGTCCGCAAGGATGAGCTGCAGGAGGCGCACTTTGCTCATGTTGTTGCCGCTGTCGATGCGCAAAGTCGAGCCGAAATCCCAGAGCCCGTCCTTGTCCAGGCCGCCGGCATACAGCGCCCCGATCACGGCCCCCATGGAAGTCCCGGCCACCACGTCGATGGGGAAACCCGCGTCCTCGAGCACGCGGATGACGCCGATGTGGGCCAGCCCGCGGACGGCTCCGGCGGAGAGGACGAGCCCCACCTTGGGACGCTCGGCGGCGGGCATCCGGCGGACCTCCCGCCACAGGTGTTCGCGCAGGAGCTTGTCGGAAGGGGTCGAAGCCGCCGCCGCTCGGACCGGAAGGACCGCCAGCGCCGCGGCCGCCAGCGCCGCCAGCTTCACGGTCATGGTTCCCCGTTGAGGGGACGGGCGCTGCCCACGGCGCGCTCCAACTGCGCGCGCGCCAGGATGTGCTCCTGGCGGGCCTCCAGACAGCGCTTGTTCGCTGCCAGGACCCGCGTCGCCGCCCGCAGGCCGGCCAGGGAGGCTATCCCGTTGGACTGCAGCTTCTGGAACAGCTCCTGCATCCGCCGGAGCTCGCCCTCGCGCCGCGTCCATTCCCCCTGCCAGTACCGCAGGTCCTGATGCGCCTTGCGCACTTCCAGATGGACCTGGTCGCGCAGCTCGGCCCGCTTGATCTCGCCCTGGCGCTGCTCCGCCAGCTTCTGCCGGTGCTGGGGCCAGAAGCCGAAGGAGAACGGGATCCTGACCGCCACGCTGGCGTCCCAGTTGTTCTGCCGCAGGGGGAATTCGGAGTCCACGACCCCATAGTCGACGCCCAGCAGGATGGAGGGGGTACGGCGGCCCAGCGCCAGGTTCACCGAGATGGCGTCCATCTGCGCCCGGTAGGTCTCGGACTGCAGCTCGGGCCGCAGCTCCGTGGCCCAGACCACGAGCTTGCGCAGGTCCACGTCCAGCGGCTCCGTCTCCAGCCGCCCTTCCACCCGTACCGCGGTGTCCAGCTCCCGGTTGAGCCGCATCAGAAAATCGAGCCGGCTCTGCTCCAGGCGATGCCGGGCGTCCGCCGACGCCGCCCGCAGGTCCGCGGCCAGAGATTCCGCCTCCAGGGTCTGCGCGGCGTCGGAACGGTCCGCGATCTCCTCCAGGCGCCCGGCGACCGCCTCCGTCGCGGCCAGGAGCTCCTGGGCGAGGATCAGCCGGTAGAAGGCCCGCTTGGTCTCGACGATGATGTCCAGCTTCGCCGCCTCGAACTTGCTCTGGGCCTGCTTCAGCGACGCCCGCGCGAGCCGGAGCGTGTTGATGTGGCGGCGCCCCTCGTAGAGGGACAGGGTCAGGTAGCCCTGCCCGGAATAGAACTCCTTGCGCGCCGACGGGTAGAGGATGTTGGAGCCGAACTCCGGGCGGAGGGCGAACGGATAGCGCGCCTCGAAGCGGGTGGCGGAGGCCTGCAGGCCGACGTCCGGATAGAAGAGGGAGACGGCCTCCTTGACCCTCTGCTGCGCGATCGTGATGTCCTGCTCCGCGCTCTGCAGGGCCGCGCTGTTGCGCGTCGCCATGAGCAGGGCGTCGTCGAGGGCGTAGGTCTCCGTGGGGAGCTCCGCGGACGCCGCCGCCGCGGGGATGGAGAGAAACACCGCCAGCGCCGCGCGCCGCAGAGGGGAGGACACGCTCAGACCTTGAATCCGCCCGTGATGTGCTGCAGTTCCGCCTTGAGGGCGCGCAGGTCGTCCTTCAGGCGCGCGACGTCCTCCGGTCCGGCGGAATCCGGGAGCTTGCGCGCCGTCTCCTCCAGGCGCGTGGCGAGATGCTCGGCCAGGGCCCGGTCCTTCTGGACCTTGCGCTGGAGGCTGGCGATCATCGCGTTCATCTCGTCCTGGAGCTCCATCAGGTCGTCGCCGGTCCTCAGGGAGACGCGATGGGTGAGGTCGCCGCCGGCCAGGGTCTGCGCCGACCGCTCGAACCGGTAGATCGGCCCCGCCCAGCGGTGGGAGACGAACAGGGTCACGATGAGCATGACCCCCACGAAGAGGACCATCTTCACCCCGTTCATCTGCATGACCTCGTGCAGCAGCGGCACCTTGTCGGGAGCGGCGTCGCTGAGGAAGCGGAGGATGGTCCAGTACAGGTCGCCGCCCACGATGAGAGTGGCGAAGAACATCGCCGCGAACACGACCAACCCGTACTTGAGTTGGAGATGGCGCTTGATCAGGACGGTCCGCCGCTGGAACTTCTGAGACCGCTCCCCCATGGGACTAGACCACCGCCGCGGCGCGTTCGCCCGTCTTCTCGGTCACCGTGTCGAGCAGGGCCAGCCAGTGGGAAGGGATAATCTTGAGGTCCGCCGTGGCCTCCGCCAGGGAGACCGGCACCGCGCTGTCGCCCTTGAGCGCCACCATGTTGCCGAAGCGGCCTTCGATGACGAGCTCCGCGGCGCGCACCCCGACCCGGGTCCCCAGGATGCGGTCGAACAGGGTCGGCGCCCCGCCCCGCTGGATATGGCCGATCACCGCCGAGCGGGTCTCTATGCCGGTCTTCTTCTCCAGGAGGGCTTCCAGGCATTTCGCGACGCCCCGCTCCTTCAGGATGTGATGCCCGAAATCATCGAGCCCGTCCTGGGAGGCGGAACTCTCTCCCGGGAGGTCGATGGCCTCGGAGGCCACGACCAGGGAGGTGCCGAACGCGGCATGGGCGGCCTGCACCTTGGCGACCATGTCGTCCACGTCGATGGGGCGCTCCGGCACGCACACGTAGTCGGCCGCGGCCGCGATCCCCGTGAACAGGGCCACCCAGCCCGCGTGGCGCCCCATCACCTCGAGCACCATGACCCGGCCGTGGCTGAGCCCGGTGTCCTTCAGCCGGGCGGCGGCGTCCATCGCCACCGTGACCGCGCTGTCGAATCCGAAGGTGTAGTCGGTCGCGGACAGGTCGTTGTCCATCGTCTTGGGGACCCCGACGACCGGGAACTGGCGTTCCTGGTAGAGCCGGCAGGCGACGCCCAGGGTGTCCTCGCCGCCCATCGCGACCAGCGCGTCCAGGCGCAGGTTCTTGAAGGTCTCCAGAACCTTCTCCACGCCCTGCTCCTTCTTGAAAGGGTTCGTCCGGCTCGTGCCCAGGACCGTGCCGCCCTTGCCCACGAGGTCCTTGACCGAATGCGGGGTCAGGGGGACGTGCACGCCGCTCATCATCCCCTTCCAGCCTTCCCGCAGGCCCACGCACTCCATCCCCGCCTGGGCCGCGCGGAGCACCACGCCCCGGATAGCCGGGTTCAGACCCGGGCAATCGCCCCCGCCCGTCAGAACGCCGATGCGCTTCGCCATCGCTCCACCCTCCGGGCTAAAAAGTGCCGCAATACTTGAACTGGACGACCCGCTCCGGGTCCCGCGGGACCCCATTGCTGAAAAATCCGCCCTGGCCGACGCCGCGGACCGCGAAATCCATGCTGAAGTACGGGGTCAGATAGATCCGCAGCCCGGTGTTGATGCGGCTGTCGTAGAAGTTGTTGATGCTGTCCCACTCCAGCATGATCTTCACTTTGTCCCGGATGTTCAGGCTCGTCCCCAGGCTGCCGAAGATCGAGTTCGAGTCGAAATCCGAGATGTTCATGCCCGCGTGGGCCTGGAGCCCGGGGAGGCCCACCTCCTGGGTCCCGACCACGTAGAGCCCGCGCTGGCGCTGGTTATAGCGCTTGTCGGTCCGGTTGTAGAAATAGCCCTGCCCGTCGAAGCCCACGGCGAAGGCCGGGATCCGCCGGTCCCCGTCGTAGAACCTCCATCTCACCTGGAGGTCCGGCCGGGTGAGCCGCACCGGGGAGTCCGTCCCGATCAGGGAGTCCACATGGAGCGAGGCGCCCAGGTTGATCCCGGGGAACACTCCAAAGGAGAGCCATTCCAGCACGCCCCCGCGCGCGAAGAAGCGCGTCCGGCTGGAGAAGCCGCTCTGGTCCTGCACGGCCGCCGTAGGCGCGTCCACGAGCTCGGTGTCGGGAGCCAGGAGTCCCACCCGGGACGCCTGCGGGGTGGTGGGAGCGCCTTCCGCCCCGCCGCCGCCCCCGGGAGAGCGCTTGCGGGCCTGGGCCGACGCCCCGCAGAGGCACAACAACGCCGCGCCGAGCAGCAGGGCGCGTCGGGGACCCGTCACCTACCCTTCCCCTTCTTCTTAGGCTCCGCCTTCTTCTTGGCGCCGGTCTTCCCGGCCGGCTTATCCTTGGGCGCCGGAGCGGGGGCGGGAGCGGGAATCGCCTCGTCCCGTATGCCCAGCCGGGCCTTCATCTGGGCCACGGCGAATTCCATCCCCTTCTGCACCGACGGGTTCTTCTCGGCGGCCACGGCGCTCACCAGGGCCGGGAAGCCGGCGCCCTGCGTCCCGATCATCCCCAGCATGGAAGCGGCCTGCTGCCGGATGAGCGTGTCCTCGTTCTTCAGGAGCGCCGCCAGCACCGCCTCGCCCGAGTTATCCCCGAGGCCCGACAGCACCTGCGCCGTGTAGATCCTGACCAGCGGATCGGCGTCCTCCAGCATCGCTTTCACGGAGGCGGCGATCCCCTCCTGGCTCCCCATGCCGCCGAGCCCCTTAACCGCCTCGCGCCGCACGTAGACGTCCTCGTCCTTGAGGGCGCCCTGCAGGGCCGGCAGCGCTTCCTGCGAGCGGATCTGCCCCAAAGACGCCGCGGCGCTGCGCCGCATGCCGGCGGAGGGGTCCTTCATCAGCTCGGCCAGCTTCGGGGCCGCCTTCGCGGAGCGCAGGCTGCCCAGCGTCCGGGCGGCGGCGAAGCGCACGCCCTCCGCGGAGTCGCTCATGGCCGCGATCAGGGCGTCCTCGCTGGACAAGTCCCCGAAATACGAGAGCGCGATCGCCGCCTGCTGGCGCACCTGGGAATGCTCGTCCTTGGCGAGCATCGCCGCGATCCGCTCCCGGGCGTCTCCGGCGCGCAGCAGTCCGAGCGAGTCGACGGCCTGCGAACGCACGAAGGGGTCCGCATCCTCCAGAGCCTTAGAGAGGGGGGGGACGCCGCGGGGATCGCGCAGGCGGCCCAGGCGGTCCGCGCCGCGCCGCCGGATGATGGGTTCCGCGTCGCTCAACTCCAGGAGGGCGGTCTCGAAGGGATCCGCGGCCGCGGGTGCGGCGGCAGGCTGCGCCGGGGCCGGGGTCGTCCCTCCGCCGCCCTGGGACCGGGCCGCGGCAGGGATCAGGAAGCTCCCCAGCAGGAGGATGGCTGCGAACGAATGCGCGTGGGCGTGGATGTTGTTCATATATGCAAGTCTATCTTAGTTCTCAGGGGCTTTCAAGAATGGCCTTGATCCGATCATGCAGGCCCGCCATCTCGAAGGGCTTCTGGAGCACCGAGACCGCACCGCTCATCATGGCGATCCCCTTCTCCCGCACCGTGTCCCGGCTGGTCATGATGACGATCTTGGGGACCGCCGGCCCGAGCTTGGCCGAAAGTTCCGAGGCGACGTGGTAGCCGTCGATGTAGGGCATCATGACGTCGAGCAGGACCAGGTCCAGCCGCTCCTTGCCCGCGATCTCGAGCGCCTCCTTGCCGTTGTTCGCCGTCAGTATCTCGTAGCCCTGGAATTCCAGGTCCATCTTCAGCAGGTCCAGCAGATCCGGATCGTCGTCGGCGACTAGAATGCGCTTTCGATCTTCCATGATTTTTCCCCCAAGAGGTCGCCGAGCTGTTCGAACAGCCGGTCCTGCAGGGCCACCTTCTCATCGGTCTCGATGAGCGCCTGGCCGTGCGTCGTGGTCTCCAGACTCAGGAAAACGGGTGTCCGCCCGGGATAACGGCGCAGGACGCGCTTGAGATCCTCGAGCAGGCGGTCCTCCAGCCCGACGGTGGAGAAATGCAGCGTCAAGGACCGCGCGAACCGGGCCAGCGCCATGTCGATGGGCAGGATCTCCTCCACGATCAGCTCCGGCCGGGGCGGCGCCCCCTCCTCCGCCTTGAGGCCGGACTGGAAGGAGAGGCGGCCCGCCACCGACACGATCGCGCTGGACTTGAGCTGCTTGTCCAGGCCCGACTGATAGGCCTTGGGGAAGACGATGAGCGGGATCTCCCCGGTCAGGTCCTCCAGCACCGCCCGCGCCATGGGGTCGCCCTTCTTGGTGATGACCTTCTTGACCTGGGCGATCATCCCGGCCAGCCGGACCTTGGGCGGGGTGGTCTCGTTGAGCGCTTCGATGCGGTGCGACGAGACGCCCGCCAGGATGTCCTTGTAGCGCACCAGCGGGTGGCCCGAGAGGTAGAAGCCCAGCACCTCGCGCTCCGCCTTCAGCAGGTCGTGCTCGTGCAGGGATTCCACCGTCTCCGCCCCTTCGGGATCCGAGTCCGAGGGCCGCGCCACCGGGAGCTCCGCTCCGAACAGGAACCCCTGCCCCTTGGCTAGGTCGTCGCGGATGCGCGCTTGCCGGTCCATGGTCGATTCCAGGCTCTTCAGCAGCCGGGCCCGCACCTCCCCCATGGGGAAACCCGCCATCAGGCTGTCCGCGGCCCCGGCCTTGATGAGCGACTCCACGGTCTTGCGGTTCACCGCCTTCAGGTCGACACGGCGGCAGAAGTCGTCCAGGGATTCAAAGGGCCCCTGGGCCTGCGCGGCCACGATGGCCTCCGCCGCGGAACGCCCGACGTTCTTGATGGCCGTCAGCCCGAACCGGATGACGGGCCCCTGGGCCGTGTCCTCGATGGAGAACGGCTCCCGGGACCGCTGGACGTCCGGGCCCAGTACCGTGTGCCCCATCGCCCGCGCGTCCTCGAGATAGGTGACCAGCTTGTTCTCCTTCCCTTCGACGTCGACGGCGGAGTGGCCGATCTCGGAGGTGAGGAGCGCGGTGTAATACTCGACCGGATGGTTCGCCTTCAGGAACGCGGTCTGGTAGGCCACCATCCCGTAGGCGACCGTGTGGGACTTGTTGAAGCCGTAGCCCCCGAACTTGTCGATGTCGTCGTACACCTTGTTGGCCAGCTTCTCGGAGACCTTGTTCTTCCGGCATCCGTCCACGAAGTCCTTGCGCAGCTTCTCCATCACCTCGGGAGTCTTCTTGCTGATGGCCTTGCGCAGGGTGTCCGCCTGTCCCGGCGTGAAGCCCGCCAGGGACTTGGCGATCTGCATCGTGTGTTCCTGGTAGATCATGCAGCCGTAGGTCTCCTGCAGGATGGGCTCCATGCAGGGATGGTCGTAGCGCACCTTTTTGCCGTGCTTGCGCTCGACGAAGCGGTCCAGCATGCCGCTCGACATGGGGCCCGGGCGGTAGAGGGCCAGCACGGCCGAGATGTCCTCGAACGCGGTGGGCTTGAGCCTGCGCAGCAGCTCGCGCATGCCCTCGCTGTCGAGCTGGAAGACGCCCAGGGCCTTCCCGGAGGCCAGGAGCTCGTAGGTCTTCTTGTCGTCGACGGGGATGGACTCGATGGCGAAGGCGGGGTCCTTGCGCTCCCGGATGAGGCGCACGGCGTCGGCGATGATGGTCAGGTTGCGCAGGCCCAGGAAATCCATCTTCAGCAGCCCGAGCATGGGCAGGATCTCGCCGTCGTACTGGGTCGTGACCACGTCCGAGGAGCCCTTGGCGAGCGGGGTGTACTTCATCACGGCCTCGCGCGTGATCACGATGCCGGCGGCGTGCACCCCGGTGTGCCGCTTGATGCCCTCGAGCTTCTTGGCCAGGTCAAGCAGCTGCCGGGTCTTGGGCTCCGCGGCGGCGGCCTGCAGGTCGGGCACGCTCTCCAGCGCCTCGTTGATGGTGTTCCCGGCGGGGATGAGCTTGGCGAGCCGGTCCACCTCGCTCAGGGGGAACGCCAGCACGCGGCCCACGTCCCGGATGACGAGGCGGGCCTTGAGCGACCCGAAGGTCACGATCTGGGCCACGTTGTCCTGGCCGTACTTGTCGCGGACGTATTCGATGATCTTGTCGCGCCCCTGGTCGGAAAAATCGATATCGAGGTCCGGCATGGAGACCCGGTCGGGGTTCAGGAAGCGCTCGAACAGCAGCTTATGGTGGATGGGGTCGACCGCGGTGATCGCCAGCGCGAAGCAGACGAGCGCCCCGGCGCCGGAACCGCGGCCCGGGCCCACCGGCACGCCGATGGCACGCGCGTGGCGGATGAAGTCCCATACGATGAGGAAGTAGCCCGAGAAGCCCATCTTCTTGATGACCGACAGCTCGAACTCGAGCCGCTCGCAGTATTTCGGGTCCCCGGACCGGTCCAGGCGCTCGAGCCCCTCGTGGCAGAGCTTCTCGAGGTAGCTGTCCTGGGTGAACCCCGGGGGGACGGGGAAGAGCGGGAGCAGCGACTTCCCCATCGGGATGTCCAGGGTGCACATCTCGGCGATGCGCACGGTGTTCTGGACGGATTGCGGCGCGAAATGGAAAGCCTTGGTCATCTCCGCGGCGGTCTTGAAGTAGAACTCGTGGCTCTCGAAGCGCAGGCGCTTGGGGTCGTCGAGGGTCTTGCCGGTCGAGATGCAGACCCGCGCGTCGTGCGCGGGATAGTCCAGCTTCCGGGAGTAATGGCAGTCGTTGGTGGCGACCAGGGGGATCTTCAGCCCGTCATGGAGCTCCAGGGTGGCCTTGAGCACCTGCCGCTGCTTCTCCAGCCCGTGGTCCATGATCTCCAGGAAGAAGCACCCCGGGTCCAGCATCTGCACGTAGTCGTCGGCGAGGGCCTTGGCCCCGGCCATATCCCCGGCCAGGAGGCGCTGGGCCATCTGGGATTTCAGGCAGCCGGAGAGGACGATCAGCCCCTTGGAGTGCTGCGCCAGCAGCTCCCGGTCGATGCGGGGATCGTAATAATGGCCCTCGAGGAACCCCTTGCTGGAAAGGGCCATGAGGTTCTGATAGCCCGTGAAGTTGCGCGCCAGGACGGTCAGATGGCAGTTGTCGCGCTGGCTCCCGGTGCGGTCGAAACGGGAGCCCTTGGCCATATACAATTCGCACCCGATGATGGGCTTGAGACCCGCCTTGCGCACCTGGGTGTAGAATTCGATGGCGCCGTACAGGTTCCCGTGGTCGGTGAGGGCCACGGCTTTCACGCCCTCGGCGGACATCTGCTTCAGCAGGTCCGAGGGGGCGCCCTTCATGCCCTTCTCGTCGGACCAGCGCGTCACCCCGTCGAGCAGCGAGTACTCCGAGTGGTTGTGCAGATGGACGAATTCCGGCTTATTCATCGTTGAGGGGGCTTTGGGATAAGGCTATAATGGCGGCGTGTCCGCCAAACTGGTCGAGCGCTTCGTGCGCCGCCGCTCCGCGCACGGCGGCCGGGCCGTCCGCTTCCGCGTCGATGAGGTCCGCCTGCCCAACGGGAAGAGCGCGATCCGAGAATATCTCGCGCATCCCGGCGCCGTGGCGGTCGTTCCCTTCGTCGACAAGCACACCATCCTCCTGGTCCGCCAATACCGCTATCCGGTCGGCGCGGTCACGCTCGAGCTGCCCGCGGGGAAGCTCGACGCCGGCGAGCCGCCCCTGGCCTGCATCCGCCGGGAGCTCCGCGAAGAGACCGGCTGCACGACCGGCCGGATCCGCCGGCTCCTGACCTTCTGGCCGGCCCCCGCGTTCTCCGATGAAGCCCTGCACATCTTCGTCGCCGACCGTCTGCGGCGGGGCCCCCTGAGCCTCGACGACGACGAGTTCCTCGAGGTGGTCGAAGTCCCGTTCCGCAAAGCGCTCCGCTGGGTCCGCGCCGGCATCATCAAGGACTCGAAGACCATCATCGGTCTCCTGGCCTGCGCCGCGCCCGGGAACGCCGCTCCGCGGCGACGCGGCCGGAGCGGGGATTGAACCGGGATTCGACCACCGCCGATTATACAAAATTGAACTCCGGCCGACTCCCATGACCCCGGAAGAGACCCAGCTCTGGAAGCCGTTCCTCAAGAGGATATCCCTCTTCAAGGACCTCTCCGGGGAGGACCTCGACCGGATCACCGCCCTCATCAAGCCGCTCTCGCTCCCCCGCGGCGCGACCCTCTACCGCCAGGGCGACGCAGCCGACGCCTTCTACATCATCACCTCCGGCCACGTCGAACTGTCCACCGAGAACCAAGGACGCCGGAGCGTACTGGGCTTCGCCGGCCGGGGGGACACCCTGGGGGAGCTGGCGCTCCTCACCGGAGAGCCGCGTCCCTGCACCGCAGCGCTGGGGACGACGACCGAGTTGCTCGTCCTGTCCCGCAAGGACTTCGCCCGCATACTGCGGGAGAACCCCTCGGTCCTGCTCCAGCTCTCCCGGACCCTCTCCTCGCACCTGCTCCAGGAGACCCGGTCCGGGGGGCGCGTCCAAGCCTCCCGGCCCCAGCTCCTCGCCCTGGTGTCGGCCCTCGACGGAGACGCCGGGACCCTGTTCGCCTCCGCGCTGGCCGGCTCCCTCGGCGAACAGTCCCGCCGCCGGATACTGCTCGTGGACATGGACCCCCGCTCCGGACGCCTCGCCGCGGCGTTCGGCTTCCGGCCCCTGCCGGTCTCCGAGGAGCTCTTGTCCCGCAGCAATCTCCGCGACCCCAAGTTCCTGTCCAAATGCGTCCAGGCGCACGCCTCCGGCGTCGGGGTGCTTACCCTGCCGCCCGCCGTGCTCTCCGGCCGCTTCTATCGCAGCATCTTCCTGCTCATGAACCTGTTCCGGGACCACAGCGACCTGACCCTGCTGGCGCTGGCGCCCTCCCTCGACGACGTCGAGAAAGCCATCCTCCACGAGTCGGACCAGTGGCTCCTCGCCGCCGACCGCGAGCACCGCGACGCCTTCCTCCGCCTGCGCACGGAGCTGGGCTCCCTCGCCCCCCAGCCCAAACGCCTCCTGGAAGCCTGGCTCGGTGACGATCCGCCGGACGGTCTCCCGGACACCTCGGAGGGGGACTGGCTGCGCATCCCCGCGGCGGGCCCGGCCGCAGCCCCCGACCCCCGCTTCCGCTCCGGGGTGGAGCGCCTGGCGCGGCGCATCGCGCGCCTGCGCGTGGGGCTCGCCCTCGGCACCGGGGCGGCCCTGGGCTACGCCCTGATCGGGATACTCAAGACCTTCGAGCGCGAGCGCATCCCCATCGACGCGGTGGCCGGCACCTCCATGGGCTCCCTGCTCGGCGGGTTCTACGCCCTGGGCATGAGCCCGGCCGAGATCGAAGCCCTGGCGCTCGGCGTGGACAAGGCTTGGGTGGCCGAGAACCTGTTCTGGGACCTCACCCTGCCCCGCTCCGGCATCTTCTCCGGGACGACCCTGCTCCGGTTCATACGCTCCCATTTCGGCGCCCGGGAGTTCCGGGACCTCGAACTTCCGTTCTCCTGCGCGGCCACCGACATCGAATCCGGGGAGGAGGTCGTGTTCCGCAAGGGCCGCGTCGCCGAGGCCATCCGGGCCTCCTGCGGCATCCCCATCTTCTTCCAGCCCTTCCATCACCAGGGCCGCTTCCTCGTCGACGGGGGCCTCGTCGACCCGGTGCCCATACGCCTGGTGAGCCAGATGGGGGCCGACATCCTCATCGGCGCCAACCTCACCATGCCGGCGGGAGCCCGGAAGGGCGCCGTGCGGTCCCGGCGCAAGGCGCCCCCCGCGCTCGAGCTGATCGAAACGCTCCGCTCCCCCAACATCCTGCAGGTGCTCTTTCAGACGATCTACACCATGGAATACGAGATCGCCCAGTCGCGCTCCTCGCTGGCCCACGTCAACATCCAGCCCGACCTCTCCGCCTTCTCCTGGACCGAGATGCATCGCGCGCGGGAGATCATCGCCGCGGGGGAAAGGATGGCCGAGTCGGTCCTGCCCAAGATCAAGGCGCTGCTGCCCGTCTTCTCGGATTCCTGCCAGGTCGGGTTCCACCGCTCCCACTGGGGCTGATCCCCCACCCGGCCCCTGCGGGGCCACCCTCCCCCGCAAGCGGGGGAGGGCTAGGATGGGGGATCCGCGATGCGCCGGAAGGCGTCCAGGGCCGCGCGCGCATCCTGGCGCTGCTTGGCCAGGCGCCGGGAATAGGCGAGGCCCGGCGCGAAGCGCAGGGCGGCGTCGTCGACGAGCGCCCGCAGGCGGGACACGCTCCGCTGCGTGCCCAGAGCCCGGCCGGGCGTCTCCCGGAATTCGGAGATCTCCGTCGGAAAGCGCCGCGCCGCGGCGCGGCTCGCCGCGATGAGCCGCTCCGCCTCCGCCCAGGAAGCGTCGTCCGTACCCTCCGCGAGCAGGGAGCGCGCGCGTCCCCCAGTCGCGATGGCGCCCTCCAGACCCCGCTCCAGCGCCCGGCCGCGGCCGCGGTAGGCGCGGCGGCAGTCCTCCTCCACCGGGACCTTCGCGATCGTCTCCTGCAGCAGGGGAGTCAGGAACCCGCGCAGGGATTCCAGCAGGCCCAGGGTCTCGTCGAGCGAGGCCACCGCGATCCACCGCGCCGCCTCGCGGCGCAGCTCCGACAGGCGCCGCAGGCGCTCGGCGCGGATGCCTTTCGGCTCCCGGGTCCGCTCCGCTTCGGCCGCGAAGTCGCGCAGGGCCGCCGCGACCGCGTCGAGGGCCTTCCGGCGCCGGGCGGCCGCGGGGCTCTCCGGGATCTTCGCCGCCCGGGCCCGGCGCTCGAGGTCCGCCTGGACCTCCGCGGAGGCCAGGTCCCGCCCCGAGACGCGCCCCTCCTCGCCGAGAGAGCGGGCCTGCGCCCAGGCGCGCTGGATCCTCCAGGACTTCTCGAGCCGGTCCAGGTCGTAGCGCAGGCCGTAGGCCGGATAGCGCAGGGTCTCGTAGTCGAGGCGCCCGGTTTCGACGAGCTTCGGGGCTCCGGGCGCCCGGAGCCGGTTCATCTCGCTCTGCAGGGCCATGACCTGCGGAGAGTACCCGGTCAGATTGGCCGCGTGCAGCCGATCGTAGAGCCCGGCGGCCACGGGGGTCCCGGCGGACTCGGACTTCCCGCCGCCGCCCTTCCCCTCGGGACCGGACGGGCCCTGGCCCGCGCCCGCGGAACGTCCCTCGAAGAGCTGCTGGATTAGCTGCCGCTGCTGTTCCTCATCGAGCTTGACCTCGCGCTGCAGGGTCTTGGACGCGGCGGCGGCCTGATCGAGCCGACCCAGGATGCCCTTGCTGCGCCCCGGATTCAGCTCGAAGAAGCGCTCCACCTGCCGGAAGAGGGATTCCTCGAAGGCGCGCGAGCGGCGGGCGTCGTCCTTGGCGAAGCCCACGGCCAGGGTGGCCGCGGATTCGGGATTCGCCGAGATCCACGAAAGCACCTCCGCCCGGGCCTTCCCCGGCTCGTCGGCCTCGGAGAGCTGCCGCCCGACCCGCGAGCGCAGGAGCCGCGCGGCCAGGGCGTCCGCGCGCGCGGGATCCGCGGCCAGCGACTCCTGGGTGCGCCGGATGAGGTCCGCCTCCCCCGGGTCCTGGGACACCCCCTCGACCGCAGGGACGTCGGCGGCGTACGCGCTCCCGAGCGGACCGGACGCGCCCAGAAGGATGAGGAGGACTCCGGCCCCGGGGGTCAAGGCAGGCGCAGGACGGTCTTCGATCCGGCCATCAGGCGGCCTTCTTCCGTCAGGCGCGGACGCGCGGGACCCGCTTCGGCGGCCGGCAGGTCCCGCCGCCTCCGCGTGCGCAGGTCGAGCAGCGTATAGGTCGCGACCCCGCCCGGAGGCGTTCCCAGGACCATGGCAAAGCGGCCGTCCCCCGTCAACGCCATGCGCTCCAGGCGCGCGAGGGGACCCAGCGACAGGAGGGGCCGGCCGTGGGCCGTGACGGCGGAGACCCCCCACACGCCGTCCTCCCCCCGGCTCACGAGGAGCGTCTCTCCGTCGTCGGACATGAGCACGGGCTCCAAGCCCTGCGGCGCGCCCGCCCGGTCGTCCCGCCAGAGCCGGGTGCCGTCGGGGCCCAGGACCACCAGCGCCCGCTTCCAGGCCAGCACCGCGTCCCGGTCCGTCCGGGTGAGGACCGCTTTCTGCCAATGCCAGGCGTAGCGTCCGTCCTTGGAGACGCCGCCCCGGAGATCCCGGGCGACCGTGACGTTTCCGCCGAGGTCTTCTCTCCAGGCGCCCAGCCCGATCTCCTGCCGCAGGCCCAGCCCCGGACGGAAGAAGAGCAGGGAGGCGGGCGCCGCCCGCCACGCCGCCGCGGCGGGAACGACCCCCGCCCCCAGCGCGTCGCGCAGGTCGTCCGGAGGCGGGCCGAAATCCTCGTCGAACTCCGCCGGCGCCTCTCCCTGGACGGGGAGCAGCGGCCACCAGGGATCCGGCTCGGCCCCCAGGAGGGGGACCGGCGCGGCCAGCAGTGCGGCGAGGAGGAGGTGCCGGGCCTTCATCCTAGTCTCCCTTCTCGACCGTGACCTCGAGCGGCGTCCTGCGGTAGAGCTGGATCGCGTAAGGCTGGGTGAACGCCTGGATCACGAAGCTCCCCGTCCCGGGGGACTTCACCCGGTAGGCGATGCGGACCTTCCCCTTCTCCGCGACCGGCGTGAGGAACTCGACCCCGTACCCGCCGGTATTGCGCAGGCCCAGGAAGACGGCGACCGCGAAATACCTGGAGAAATCCACCTTGGGGGCTTCGGTGTTGAACTCCTCCTTCCACAGGGCCGCCCAGGCCTTCTCTTCCTTCACCACCCTGATGTCCGGCTTGCTCACCCCGGACTGCGCGCCCCGCCAGAACGACGGAGACGCCTCCGTCGCCGCCAGCTTCGCAACGTCCTCCATGGCCCCCCCTTCCTTCTTGTCCCGCGGAGCGCGCCCCATCGCCACCGACAGCGTCAGCGCGCCGGAAATCACGGCCAACACGACGATCCTAGGCATCATGGCTTGCGTCCTCCGATCAGCAGCTTGGGGATGCGCAGCGTCGGCTGCCCATCCGAGACCGGCACTCCCTGGCCCCTTTTGCCGCAGGTACCCACGCCCCACCCGATGTCCCAGCCCAGCCGGTCTATCGAGCGCAGGACCTCGGGGCCCACTCCCAGCAAATTCGCATCCCGCACCCGATGGCGGATCTTCCCGCCCTCCACCCAATAGCCTTCCTCGACGCCGAAGACGAACTCCCCGGTCGCCGTGTTGACCTCGCCGCCGCCCATCTTGCACACCAGCAGGCCCCGTTCGAGCTCCCGCACGATCCGCCGCGGGTCGTCCTGGCCCGGGGCGATGTAGAGGTTCGACATCCTCGGCAGGGGCCGGTGGCGGAAGGACTCCCGCCGCCCGTGGCCGTTGGAGCCCCGCCGCTCCTTCATGGCCGTAAGGCGGTCGTACAAGAATTCCCTGAGGCGGCCCTCCTGCACTAGGGGCGTGGGGCGGGCGGGACAGCCCTCGTCGTCGAAGGCGTACGACCCCCGCGAGAAGGGCAGGGTCGGATCGTCCACGATGGTCAAGAACGGGTTCGCCACGAGCTGCCCGATCCGTCCCGCGAAATGAGGGGAGGTCCCCTCCTGCACGTGGTCGGCCTCCAGCCCGTGGCCGATGGCCTCGTGCACGAAGGTGCCCCCGGCGGAAGCGGCCAGGATGACCGGCATCTCCCCGGCGGGGGCGACCGGCGCCGAGAGCTTCTCCACCGCGGCCCGGGCCGCCTTGCGCGCGGCCCGCAGGGGATCGAAATCCAGGAGCATCTCGTAGCCTTTCAGCCCGCCGATGACTTCGTAGCCGGTCTGCAGGAGCCCGTCCTTGTTCGCGGTGACCCCGGCGATGAAGAGGATCGAGACCCGCTCTCCCAGCCGCAGGTTCCCGTCCGAATCCAGCACCGCGAAACGCTTGGAGCGCTCGCCGTAGGTGAGGTGGACCTGGCTGATGTGCGGGAACTCCGAGCGGACCGCGCGGTCGATGCGGGAGAGGAGCGCCGCCTTCTCCTCCATGGGGACCGCGAAGGGGTCGCGCAGGTACTCCTGCCGGAAGGCCTCGGCGGGCCGCGGGGGCGCCGGAGCCCGGCGCGGGACCCCGCGCAGCAGGCGGTCCGCCAGGGCTCCGCTCTCGGCGCGATCCAGACCGTTGACCGAGCCGTGGATCGTCTCGATGGCGTCGCCCGGCCCCCGCACCAGGTAGCGGAGCCCGACGCCCTGGTCGCTCCCGGAGGACATCTCCGTGACCCGGCCGTCCTCGAAGTCGATAGACGCCCCCCGGGACTGCTCGAAATAGGCCTCGCCGTACTCCCCGCCGTTCAGCATCGGGGTCCAGTCCGAGAAGCGCAGCGCCGCGAGAGGGGGCATCAGCGCTCCGGGGCCGGAAGGGAGACCGTGAAGCGGCTCCCCTCGCCCACCTTCGACTCCAGGCGGACCGTCCCCCCCAGCGCGGCCGCCACCTTCTGCACGAAGGAGAGGCCCAGCCCCCAGCCGTCCACCTGCCCCGTGAAGGAGGCGTCGACCTGATAGAACTTCCGGAACACCCGGTCAACCTCCTCGGGCGGGATCCCCGGCCCCCGGTCCGACACCTCGATGGCGGCCAGCGCTCCTTCCCGCCGGCAGCGCACGCGGACCTCGGGCGGCTTCCCGCCGGAGAACTTCAGCCCGTTCTCCAGCAGGTTCTTGACCAGGTCCCGCACGAGGAGGGGGTCCCCCAGCGCGGCGAGGCCGGGCTCCGTTTCCAGCTCGATGCGCCCCTTGGTCTCCGCGGTCTGGGTCTCCAAGGAGCGCACCGCCTCCTGGACGACGTCCGCGACGGGGAACTCCGTCACCACCACGGAGGAGCGGTCGAGCTGCTCCAGGACCGTGTAGTTGAGCAGCTTGTCCACCAGGGAGGAGAGCTTCGCCCCCTGCGCCTGGATCGCGGCCGCGGCGTTGGTCTCGAACCCGGCCGCGCCGCGCTTCTGGAACGTGCTAAGCAGGAGCTGGCTGTAGCCGGTCACCGACGCCAGCGGGGTCTTCAGCTTGTGGGAGATGAGCGACAGGAAGTTCCGCTTGAGCCCCTCCTCCCGCCGCTCGTCGGTGACGTCCCGGAAGACCACGACCCGGCCGGAGACGCCGCCGGCCTGGGCGTCGCGGACATAGGAGGCGGACCCGGCCAGGATGAGCTTCTGCGGCTCCTCCCGCACGGCCGAGAACTCCACGACCTCCTTCTCCGCGGCGATGATCTCCGCGAGGCTGGGGGTCAGCGTCATCCCCTCCACGAGCGCCTCGATCCTGCCGCCCTCGGCGCCCAGCCCCAGGAGCCGGCGCGCGGCGGCGTTGGCCAGCACGATGGCGCCTTTCCCGTCCGTCAGCAGGGCGGCGTCGCGCATCTCGTTGAAGAGCAGGCTCATCTTCACCTTCTCCCCCTGGAGGGAGGCGAAAAGACGGGCGTTCTCGATGGCCACCCCGGCCTGGGAGGCGAAGGCCTCGAACACGCGGAGGTCCGCCTCCGAATAATCGCCCTCGCGGTGGTTGATGGCCTCCACCACGCCGATGCAGCGCCCCTTCAGCAGGATGGGCGCGGCGAGGATGGAACGCGTCACGAAGCCCGAGCTCTTGTCCATCTTCGACGACCAGCGCGGGTCGTTCTGGCAGTCGTTGATGATCAGGGGCTTGCCGCTCTGCGCCACGGCCCCGCAGATCCCCTCCCCCATCTTGAGTCGGATCTTGGCCAGCTGCGGGTCGAGGCCCAGCGCCACGTGGAAATAGAGCTCGTCGGTCCGGGGGTCCACCAGGAGCAAGGACGCCGTCTCGGAGTCCACCACGCGGGCGGAAAGCTGCATGACGATGGTCAGCAGTTCCTGCAAGTCCAGGGTGGAGGACAGCAGTCTCCCGACCTCGAGGAACAGTTCGAAACGCTCGGACTGCCGCACCGGGGCCATAGAGGCATAAAATAGCAAATTCTCGACGGCTCCCGACGGAGTTGAGGCCCCTCCGGCATATAATGTATAGTCAGGAGGACATGAAGCCCAAGCAGCAGGAAGTGGGAGACCTCTTCGTCACGGATTCCATCATGACGGTCAAGCTCCTCCCCAGCCGCAAATCCGCCTCCAAGCCCATCCGCTGGTTCCAGGCCGGGGCCGTCACCGATCCCCGCGCCGCGACCCGCGACATCGCCGAGCTCATCGGCCGGCTTCAGGGGCAGCAGCGCGTGGTCCGGGGGCTGACGCTCATGACCGAGCGCGGCACCGAGATCGACCTGGAAGGGACCGGCCTGGCCAAGGTCGTGGCGCTGGCCGGCTTCGAAGTCCTGAATTAGTCAGATCCCGGCGAAACCGAACAGTTCCCTGGCGTTCTCCGTGGTGACGGCCGCGATCTCCGCGAGCGTCCGGCCGAACACCGCGGCGACCGCGTCCGCGATCTCCGGGATGCTCTGCGGCTCGTTGCGCTGCCCGCGCCGGCTCTGCGGGGGCAGATAGGGGCTGTCGGTCTCCAGCACCACGGAGGCGAGCCCCGCGGCCCGCACCCCGCCGCGCAGGGCGTCGTTCTTGGGGTAGGTCACGGGGCCGTCCACGCCGATGGCGAAGCCCAGCCTGACCGCGGTCTCCGCCTCCGCGGCTCCGGCCGAGAAGCAATGCAGGACGCCGTGATAGCGGCCCCGCGGCCGGCGCCCGCCATAGACGGCGCGCAGGATATCGAACAGGTCCGCGTAGGCGTCGCGGCAATGCAGGACGACCGGGAGCCCGGTCGCCCCCGCGGCCTCCAGGAGCTTCGGCAGGACCCGTCGCTGCGCCTCCGGCGGGATGGGGCAGCGGGCGTAATCCAGGCCGAACTCCCCCGCGGCCGCGACCTCGGGAAGTTTCGCCCGCCGGACCAGGTCCTCCGCCAGCTCCTCCGAGAACCGGTCGACGTGGTAGGGGTGCAGGCCGAGGCTGCAGCGCAGCTCCTGCGGCCGCTCCCGGCACAAGGCCAGGGCCCGGTCCCAGGCGTCCGGCTCGTCGGCGATCTCGAGGATGCGCACGACCCCCGCCGCGCGGGCCCGCGCCAGTGCCGCGTCGCGGTCCGCGGCGAAACGCGCGTCGGTCAGATGGGCGTGGGTGTCGACGAAGGCGGGACTCACTGCGGCTGCCGGCCGTGGGGAGCGACCTCGGCCAGGCTGGAGAGGATCGCGGTGAAGAGCTCCCCATCGTCGCCGCCGATGAGCATGTACCGGACCCGCTCGCCCACGCAGTAGGCCTGGGCGTACTGGAACGGCTTGGTCGCGACGACGATGAAGGACGGCATCCCCTGCACGATCAGCGAGCGCACGGCGTAAGTGGCCTTCTCCTGGTCGAGCTTGCGGGTCACCCACCCCCGCAGCGTGTCCACGCCCACGAAACCCTGCGGGATGCGCCGGGGCATCACCTCCAGGCGGAATATCCCCAGGGCGCCGTAGAGACCCTCATGGATGAAGTGGCTGGGATCGGTCCCCTTCTTGTAGATGTAGACGGTCTCCTGCGTCTTCTCCGCGTCCTGGAACGAGGACTGGGCCTCGTACCCCGGCGGGAGGCGGAGCATGTACCCGGCGTGCCCATGGAAGACCGAGTCGGTCTCGCTCATGTAGGACTGGGGGGACTCGGCCTCATCCCCCGGTTTGCCGGGCGGCCGGTCCAATTGGGGGGGCTGGTTGCTGAGCATCGCGGCCGCGGCGAGGAGCATCCCTCCGCCCACGACGGCCAGGATGGCCATCGACGCGCCGGACCGCGCCTCGGGAGCGCCCGCCGCCGCGATCGCCTCCTCGACCTCTTCCGGTTCCGCCCCTTCCCGCAGCATCTGCTCGCGAACGCCGTCCTCGCCCAATTGGGCGATGTGCTTGCGCACGAAGGAAACCAGCTCCGGATCCGCCATGATCGCGTCCATATCCTGGGCCCGGCAGGATTTGAACCTGCGACCAACCCGTTATGAGCGGGGGGCCCTGTCGGGTCTTTTATATTGTAACAGAAAGCCTTTTTTCCACCAGGGGCCACGGGTGTGGCCAACCGGTGGCCAAATCATCCCATCCGTGTCACCGACGAGGATCATGGGGTTCCGTGGGGAATTATGAGCGCACATATCCCGCACATATCGCTCATTTCCGCGCGGGGACTTCCAGGGCCGGTCCGGCGGCGTACCGGGCCCCTCGCCGCTCCCCGGCCATCGTCAGATACCCGGAATCCACGAGCCGCTTGAGTTCCCGGACCGCGCTGTACCGGGTCACCCCGAACAGCACCCTATAGTCAGCGTTCCGCAGCACGTCGTTGCGGGTCAAAAATCCCCGGAGCTTCGGGATTCTGCCCGCGAGGAAGGCCCGCGTCTCCCGCAGATCGGGCGCGATGTGGTAGACCGCGCCCCGGCCATGGGATTGAGGCGGACGGATGATGCCCTGGGCCACCAGTTCCTGGATTTCGCGGTAGGCTTGATCGCGGTCCACCTTGTTCAGGCGCTGGTAGTCCTCGCTCCTGAATCCCTCGGGGTGCGCGGTCAAGACCCGGCGCTGGGCCGCGCTCAGGGTCAGCCGCTGAACGATCCTGCGCCATTCGGGGTCCGCGCCGGAGAACACGGGCTCGTTGAGAAGGGTGACGGA
>MGTY01000015.1:0-16249 GCA_001799695.1 Elusimicrobia bacterium GWA2_69_24 | reverse complement strand
CCGCCCTCGATCTTAAAGCGGGGTTCGTGCAGGAACGACTCTTCCATCTCCTCGAAGATGCGCGGGATGCCTTCCCCTTCCTCGCGCATGAGCCCGGCGTCGGCCAGGACTCGGACGATCAGGGGATTGCGGCTGGCGTGGATCGACTTGCGCTTGCGGAGCAGGTCGAGGGTCACGGGCGGAGTCGGTTCTCCCGGGTTTCGGACCTCCATCCGGTCGTCATAGAACCAGACCTCGATCTCGCGCGCGGAATCCTCGTACTCCCGATGTGCGAAGGCGTTGACCAGGGCTTCCTGCCACGCGAACTCCGGGTACTCCGGCATCTCGCGGAAGAAGAGGTCGTGGAGCTTCTCGGACTTGCGGATATGCTCCCGAGCGAGGCGGTAGGCTTCGGGTATCGCCGTGGCGAGCGGCTCCTCGACCCTGGGCAACTGCTCGACGTTTCGGTGAGCGCCGTGAAGGCGTTCCTTGCCCGCGACCCGGAAGAAGCGGACTCCGGCTCGTGGATGCCACCGCACCAGGGGCTTGCGGCCAAAGAGCAGGAGGCAGGCGTTGGTCACGGCAAAGCCATCCGGCTTACGCGCGATCAGCCCGTAGGACTCCAGCGCGGCCTCGACCGATCTATCCTTATAAACGGACTTGGAGAGGAAGGTCTTGGCCAGTTCGAGGTCGATGTCGGCAAGCCCGGCTTCAGGCCGGATGCGGGCCTCGCAGCCTACGCGGCGATATACCTGCTTGCGCTGGTTGATGACTTCCTGGGGCTCGCAGATCACGCGGTCACCGGCGCGGTAGGGAAAGCCGTTGGCCTCGACCATCACGGCTTCGGGCGCGATCGGGACCTGGCAGAGCAGGATTTCATGCCCGTCGATCATGATCCTTTGCCACGCGCAAGAGGTCGCGGGGCGCAGGCGGCGCTGGGGTACGGCCAGGATATCCTGGACCGCATCCTCGGGATAGCCGTGGCCGGTCGGGGCCCCGTCGTCCTCCACGCCGAGGACCAGGGTGCCGCCGTCCGCGTTGGCAAAGGCCGCGACGTACTCGGCCACGATGTCGCGCGCGGCCCGTCGATCAACGGGGCTCGGGGTCGGTTTCGTCCGGTCCCAGAGGGACTTGAAGTCCAGGTACTGGCCCTCCGTCCGCTCAAGGAGCGACCGGACCTCAGCCTCGGAGAACAGAGGACGTTCTTGATGAGACATAAAAATCCTGCCCCCGGCAGGGATCGAACCTGCGACCAACCCGTTATGCTCTCCTACTTCGGGTTTCCCCGACCGCGTCGCCGCGTTGTAGGCTGGACTATATCATGTCCCGGCGTTGCCTCCGGGACCTGGGCGTATAGTCTCTGAACCTTCCCGCACCGTTGCGGGCTCGGCTGCCGATTGCCCAATCCCGAGGATTCTTAAAGCCTTCGCGCTTGCCGTCACCGGCTACGCTGTGGCTCCCCGGGCTTAAGGGGTTTCCGGCAGTTTGCCCAGTTATCCTTCGCCGATTACTCGACGAGGAGCCCAATTGAGCGGGCTGCTCTAACCGCTGAGCTACGAGGGCAACTTCCTCATCTTAACACTTTCGTTAAGCCGTTATGTCCCGCGCGAGCGCCGGCTGCGCCGCGTCACCGCCGCCGCGGCGAAGACCGCGGCCCCGGCCGCGACGCCCGCCGCCGTGTTCGCCAGGAGCGGCACGAGCCACCTGCCCGCGGCTCCCCATCCCCCGGCGAGACCCGCGATCGCGTGATGCAGCGGCGCTATCCCGTGAGCCAGGATGCCGCCTCCGACCAGGAACATCGCCGCCACCCCGGCGCCGGAGATGCCCTGCATCATCCGGGGCGCGGCGGCCAAAAGCGCGGCCCCCAGGCGGCGCTGCAGCCTCGCCGCCGAGCCGACTCCGCCGCGCTGGCTGAGCCATAGCCCGATGTCGTCGAGCTTGACGATCCCGGCCACGAGCCCGTAGACGCCGGCGGTCATCAGCACCGCGATCGCGACCAGCACCGGCACCCGCACCGACAGCGGCGACGCGGCCACCGTGCCGAGGGATATCACGATGATCTCCGCCGAAAGGATGAAGTCGGTGCGCACCGCGCCCCGTATCTTGGCCGCCTCGAGCGCGACCAGATCGCAGCCCGGATCGGTCAAGGCCGCGAGCACCTCCGCGCGGCGCGCCTCGTCGGCGCCGGACCCGCCCGCGAGCCGGTGGAAGACCTTCTCGAAGCCCTCGTAGCAGAGGTAGGCCCCTCCCAGCATCAAAAGCGGCGTCACCAGCCGCGGCGTCAGCGCGCTGATGGCCAGGGCCGAGGGGACGAGGATCGCCTTGTTGACCAAAGACCCCTTGGCCACCGCCCACACCACGGGCAGCTCCCGCTCCGCCCGCACGCCCTCCACCTGCTGGGCGTTGAGCGCGAGGTCGTCGCCCAGCACGCCCGCGGTCTTCTGGGCCGCCACCTTGGTGAGCAGGGCCACATCATCGAGCACCGTAGCGATGTCGTCGAGGAGCGCCAGGAGGCTGCCGCCGGCCATGCGGCCATCATATCTTTTGTCCCCCGGAGGGTGTAACCTCCGGGCCCCCTCCCTCCACCAACCCTTTGAGGCCGCGCGAGCGGCCGGGGAGGGAGAATGGAAAAGGAACATCGTTGGGTCCGCGCGGCGTTTGGAGCGTTCTTGCTGGGGCTGGCGGCGGCGGGGCCGCTGCGGGCCGAAGGATCGTCCGGGCCGTCCTTGGCGCGCCGGCCCGTGCTGGAAGCGGTGTTCCAGAACCTGGGGAGGCTGGCCGAGCTGCGCAAAACGCTGGATCTCAGCGCCGAACAGCAGGAGAAGCTCCAGGAGCTCTTCCGCAGCCGCAGGCCGGAGGTCCTCAAGGCCGTGCGCGCCGTGCGCGACGGACGCGAGAAGGTGCTGGCCGCCGTGCGCGCGGACAAACCCGACGATGCTGCCATCCGCAAGGCGGTCGCCGCGCTGACCGGGCCGCTCACGGAAGCCGCGCTCTTGCGCGCGCGTGTGCGCCGCGAGGCGTTGGTGCTGCTGACTCCGAAGCAACGGACCCAGGTCGACGACTTCATGGGGACCGCGGACGCGAGGATGGACTCGGCGTTCCAGGAGCTCGAGGCGAAGTGAGGTCCCCGCGGCGGCGGGGGCGGCCTTCCGGCCGCCGCCGCCTTGTCCGGGTCCCGGCGCGGCGCTATACTGCATGTCCATGAGCGACTCCGCGGCAGCGGATGAGGACTCGGCGGACGCCGGGGCCGCCCGCGGCGGCGACGGAAAGGCCTTCGCCCGCCTCATCCGGCGGCATGAGGCCGCGGTGGCGGCGCGGATGTGGCGCTTCACCCGGGACCCCGGCGCGCACGCGGACCTCGTCCAGGAGGTCTTCGTGGCGGCCTACCAGGGTCTCGGCGGCTATCGGGCCAGCGGACCCTTCGCGCACTGGCTCGCCGTGATCGCGGTGCGCGCGGGCTACGCCTACTGGCGCGCCCGGGCTCGCCGGCCCGACGCCCTCGATGAGACGGCCGCGCGGCGCCTGGCGGAGTCGCCCCCGCCCGGGACCGCCGCGGCCGAAGCCGGGGAGCTCGTGCACCGGGCGCTGGCCTGCCTGCCGCCGCGGGACCGCCTGGTGCTCACTCTGCTGTACCTGGAAGGCCGGACGGTCGCCGAGGCCGCGGAATTGACGGGTTGGAGCCGGGTGATGGTGAAGGTGCAGGCGTGGCGAGCGCGGGCGAAGCTGCGCAAAGCGCTGGAGACGGAGGACGAACGATGAACGACGACGACATTTTCGCCCGTTGGGCGGCCCTGGCGCGGGGCGAAGACGCGCCCCGGACCGACGCGGCCCCCGGCGTCCTGGCCCGCATCCGCACGGCCCCCGCGGAAGAGCCCGGACTCTGGACCTTCGCCTCGGCCTCAGCCTGCGCCGCGGCCGTGGTCGGCGTCTTCGGCTGGCAGGCCTGGAACGCCCTGCTCGGCGACTGGTACGGCTGGCTGCAGGACTTCTCCCAATGGAGGCCGCTATGACGGATACACCGCCCCCCGCGCCCCTGCCCACGCCGCCCCGGGGCCGCTTCTCCCGGCCGCTCGCCGCCCTCGCCCTGTTCTTGAGCGGGCTCGTCTGCGGCGCCGGCGGCGCGGCCCTCGCGCTCCGGCGCGCGGCCCAGCGCGCCGTCAGTCATCCCGAGGTCCGCGCCCAGCGCGCGACCCAGTGGCTCGGCAAGAAGCTCGACCTCGACGCGGCCCAGCGCGAAAAGGTGGGAGCGATCCTCCAGCGTCAGGCCGCGGACCTGGAAGTCCTCCGCGCGGGGGTCTGGCCGCGCGTGCTCGAGCGCCTGGAGACGACCGAGCGCGAGATCGCCGGGACGCTCCGGCCGGACCAGCGCGCAGCCTGGACGAAGCTGGCCGCCGGCCTCAAGCGGAAGTGGCTCCCGCCGCCGGCCCCGGCAGCCGCTCCCTGACCCGTCAGGCCGCGGTCTCGGGGACCGGCGCGCCCGCGTGGGAGGCCAGCGACCCCTTCTCCATCCAGCGCCGCGCGAGCACCAATCCTATGGGGCTGACCATGGCGATGAACGCGTAGATGAGCCACATGGCGCCGGTGTTCATCGGCAGGCCGCTGTCGGGTTTGGGGCAGTAGTTGGCGACGAACCAGCCCGAGTAGGCCGAAGTCAGCATCTTGGTGAGGAACCAGGGCAGCTGGCCGATGCCCTGGTACATCCCCACCTTCCCGGGAGGGGCGATCTCCGCGATCCACTGCAGGAAGCGCGGACTCCAGATGGCCTCCCCCACCGACATGAGCAGGATGAACGTCAGGAACAGATAGACGTTGGGGCCGAAGGCCAGCAGGAAGGTGGGCGCGGCCATGACCAGGGTGCCCCAGATCATCACGCGGTAGACGTCCAGGCGCGCGGTCATCGCGGCCACTATCGGGGAAAGCAGGAAGATGATCAGGGGGTTGAGGTTGGAGAAGAACTCATAGTTCTCGCCCACGGTCGTGCCGGCGAAGGCGCGGTCGAGATAGTACGGAATGGTCAGCCAGTTGTGCGCGAACAGCGTCTGCACCGGGATGAGAATGCAGATGAAGAAGACGAAGCGCGCGTCCGAGAAGGCCGCCAGGTAGGAACGGACGGTCGCCAGGAATCCGCCCTGGGGCGCGAGCGCCGGCTCGTCGTTGCCGGCCGCGCCCGCCACCCGGCTCCGGGCCAGCAGGACCGTCACCGTGAGCAGACTGATGAGGGTCAGCCCCGCGTAGACCCAGAAGACCGCGGCCAGGCCGTTGGGGGGGAAGGCGCTTTCCAGGCCCCGGCGGGTGATGGGTGACACGAAGCCGCACAGGAAGGAACCCAGGTTCATGCCGCCGTAGAGCACGGCGTAGGCCACCGCCGCGGTCTCGGGGGTCGCGTAATGCTTGATGGCCGCGTAGGTGGCTGGCTGGAACACCCCGTAGGCCAGGACCATCAGGAGCAGCCCCGCGCTCATCAGCCAGAACATCCCGCCTGAGAGCCCGGGCCCCAAGGACAGCGTGCCGGCGAGGGAGACCAGCACGCGGCCGGCCAGCATGACCGCGAAGGAGAGGATGAGCGAGCGCCGCACGCCGATGCGGTCCGAGAGTCCCCCCAGGAAGACCATCGCGAAAGTGATGCCGCCGGTCACCCCGCCGTAGACCCAGCCCGAATGGATGTCGCTCAGGCCCACGTTCTCGGAGCAGAACTTGCCGAGTATGGTCAGGATGCCGAAGTAAACCAGGCCCTCGATGACGTTGGCGATGTTCACGCCCCAGACCGCGCGGGGCGCCTTCAGGAACGCGGCGAGGGTGTCCCGCAGCTCCCGCGCGCTCGCAAAGACGACTTCCGGCAGGGTTCTCTCCTTTGTCATGGGCCTATGATATATCATGCGGACGATCCGGTCCTTCATAAATCCTATTTGGCATTCCGTGAACGATCCCAGATCACGGCAGCGTCGTGAATCGTGCCCGTATCGCAATTCCGATACACGATCCGCTCTTTCATCTTAAGAAAGGGCCATGCGCCTATCGAGCCGCCATAAGCCCAAAAGCCCGTAGGAATCCCCGCATGGCACCAAAGCATGATTTCAATAGCGTCCCCATGACTCGAACGATCGATGAGGTATGGCAGAATCGCTATGTCCTTTGCGATGCATATCGGCAACGAAACAGCGAATCCCACGATTCCCGCAGGGATGCCGAGAAGGTTTCTGGGGACCATTCCAATAGAATCGTTGGCACTGACATGGCATGATTGCTCGGCGGAGTCTGGTTGGCGAAAATCCTGCGTCACTCTGGATTCGAGTGGTGTCAGGTCGATCTTTTCTCGAATCAAATCGTAGTCCTTCGGCCGGAAACGGCCATACCGGACGATGGTCAAGCGCACATGCGAACTTGGCTCTCCCCGAATACGTTCTATAGCTTGTTCCATGGATAGACCTTTGGTCGCGACCTGGTCGATTCCAGTCACTCGGTCACCCCTCCTGACTCCGGCCCGTTCCGCGGGCAACCCGGGGATGATATCCAAAACCATAATCCCATCGTCCTCGGCAAGAATCATGCCGACCCCTCCGAATAATTCACCCTTCGCGGCAGACTCGCCGATCCTGCGCACGGCTTCTTCCTTGTCGACCCACTCGACGAAACGGAGGTCCCGCTCTAAAGAGAGATAGAGGCGCCCGCTTCCGTTCTCGCGTTTGGGGTTCATGATGGTGACATTGACGATGCTCTCAACTGGACCGCGAAGACGCGAGGTGATTTGGTCCGCCGTCAAACCCTGAACCGAATTGTGCTCGATCTCCAGGAGCCGATCGCCGGGTATAAGGCCCCTCTCCGCATCTGAACCTGGGGTGATGCCAGTAATCACCGGGCCGGAATCGAACGTAATGGCCACGCCGATGCCGCCGGCATACGGGTTCTTTGCAGACCACTCCCGAAGAGATTTCGGGGGAAAGGCTTCGGGCGTCACCTTCAGCTTGTCAAAGGCCTCTTTAGAATTTGCTTTGACATAATCCATGACTCCCGCGCCGACATGGAAATCTCTTGATGTCTCCAAGGCATTCTGCATGACGGCTAGATCGAGTTTCACTAGCGAGAAGAGAGTTCCGTGAGCCGGGTCCTTCCAGTGGTCGATTGCGCAGACGCCATACTGTCCACCTTCGATGCCGCGCGCCAACCGTCCAAAAAGGCTATCCAATTCCTGACTGAAAGTGAGAAGTCTGGGAATGCCGCTCGCAATCGTTGAGGATCCACGGCTCTCTGCCAAGGCCCACATGTAACGGTACAAGAGCCTGGCAACCTCCGCTCGCCCTCGATGGTCAGCCGCCGCCAACTGCCTTTTTTCCCCAGAGATGCCGTGAGCAATGCCTATCCCGTAGAATGCGGGGGGTCCCTGACTGAAGACTCCAGAACCTCTACTGATCCATTCTGGAGCACCTGCGAAGACCGCCATCGGCTTGGCGTGCGCACAGCCTAGAATCGCGATGTTTGCGCCGATGGCCATGAGAATTCGCAGTCTAACCAACGCTGTCGCCAGGGGAGGAGACCCTGTGTTTGAACCGGCACCATGCCGTCTCATACGCTTCCGTAAAGGGATATCAACTATTGTGCCAAGATTCACTGTGTCGGGAGGTGCGGATTGGGCAGGCGCCCTCCTTCCCCCGCGAGGCGTCCGATCGAGCGGTCCGGGTCCGACAACGCCCGCGCCAGCCTTGGAGTCCAAACGAGCACCGGCGGCAAAGCAGCCGGGATGAAGGCCCGATAGCGCGTCGGACAGCGCACCCAACGGCCAGGAGGCCTCACGGAGCCGCTCATGCTCCCCACCCGCGAGAGGGACTGAAAATAATAAATAACATTATTACCGATATCCCATATCTTCGCTAATAACGTGTCAAACGCACGGAGCCGCGGCCCCGCGGCGGATCTTCGGCGCGCATGCGGGGTCCCGCATCTCCCGTGATTTGACGGCCGACACCGGCACTAGGTATCATGGCTCATACCCCTCCGCGCGCGATGAACTACCCTCGTTTCGCCTTCCGGCTCCTGCTCAGCCGCCTGCGCGGGGTCGGCGCCCCGCTCCAGCTCAATGTCCACGTCACCGACCTTTGCAACCTGCGCTGCCGGTACTGCTACGTCGACCTGGACCACCCGCGCCCGGACCTGCCCCTGGAGACCCTCCGCAAGATCCTCGGGGAGGCCCGCTCCTGCGGCACCGAGCGAGTCAGCCTCGAGGGGGGGGAGCCGCTCCTGCGCCCCGACATCGGCGACATCGTAGACTGCGTCCGGGAGCTCGGCATCGAATGCAACATCAACACCAACGGGACGCTGGCGGCCCGCAGCATCGCCAAGATCCGCCGCGCCGACCTCCTCTCCGTGAGCCTGGACGGGCCCCAGGAGGTCCATGACCGCCTGCGCGGCGCAGGGACCTTCGCCAAGGCCGTCCAGGGAATCGCGGCCGCCAAGGCCGCCGGCATGAAGGTGCACGTCATGACCACCCTGACGCGGCACAACTACCGCCACGTCGGCGCCCTCCTGGAACTCGCCCGGAAGCTCGACTTCGCCTGGATCCCCAACTCCCTGTTCTACCCGCCCGGAGGGGACCCGCGCGCTCCCGAGGCCGCCGACTGCCGAATCGACGACGCGGAGTACCGCAAGCTCCTGCAGGAACTCATCGACCGCAAGGCCCTGGGCGACCCCATCGTCTGGTCCCGAAGCACGCTGGAGTACGTGCGGGACTGGCCGGGCGGCTACGGCAAGACCCTCTTCTTCTCGCCCGAGGTCCCCGCGGGCTTCACCCCCCTGCCCTGCCAGGCCGCGCGCTTCTTCTGCGTCATGCAGACCAACGGGGACCTCTACTCCTGCGACCCCCTGCTCGGCTTCGGGAAGGCGGCCAATGCCGTCGCGCTCGGCTTCCGGGAGGCCCTGCGCCGGACCACGACCAACGGCTGCGCGGCCTGCAACTCCCTGGTCTGCACCGAATACCACCAGGTCTTCTCCCTGCGCCTGCCGGTGATCTGGAACCTCCTGAGGAACTACGGCCATGCCGTCCGGCGCCGCTGATCGCGTCCTGGTCCTCGGGGCCACGGGCTTTTTAGGGGGCTACCTCATCCGCGAGCTGAACGCGGCCGACGTTCCGGTCGCCGTCTACAGGCGGAAGAGTTCCCGTCTGGACCACCTGGCCGGCTGCCGCTTCACGGAAACGGTCGGCGAACTCGACGACGCGCAGGGCCTCCGCGGGGCCCTCGCGGGCTGCCGCGCCGTATTCAACCTGGCCGCGACCACCTCGCTCCTGCAGCGCGACGCCGCGGAGCGGCGGCGCTGGAACTGCGATTTCGTCGGCTCGCTCGCCGACCTCCTCCTGGCCGCCGGCCCGGTGCGCCTGGTCCACTGCAGCACCGCGGGCGCCGTGGGCCTCTCCCCGGGACCAGCCGTCATCGACGAGACCAGTCCCTTCAACGCCGCGGACATCGACTACTTCGCCACCAAGCGCGCCGGCGAGGACGCCCTGCGCGTCGCCGCGGCCAAGGGCCTCGACGCGGTCGTGGTCAACCCCGCCACCATCGTCGGCCCGCGGGGGATGCGGGGCACCCAGCTGCGCGCGCTGCGCGAGCTCCTCGCCGGACGGATGTGGTTCCATCCCCCGGGCGGCACCTGCGTGGCCCGCGCCGCCGACGTGGCCCGCGGGATGCGCCTGGCCCTCGAGAAGGGCCGGGCGGGGCAGCGCTACATCCTCGGCGGGACCAACGTCCCCTTCGCCGAGTTCTACGGCACCCTGGCCCGCCTGGCCGGGGTCCGCGCTCCCTTCCTGGACCTGCCGGCGGGCTGGATGCCCGCCATCGGCTCGCTGAGCGAGGCGCTCCTGGGGGTCGCCGGGGCCGACACGGGCCGCCTGGCCGCCCGCTTCGGCTGGTACTCCTCGGACAAGGCCGTGCGCGAGCTCGGCTACTCCATCACCCCTTTCCCCGAGGTCCTGAAGGAGCTGCTCGCCGGGGTCCGCGCGTCATGAGCGGAGCGCTCGCCTTCGGCTGGGGCTGCCTGCGCGTGCTGGCCGGGGCCGAGACCGCGCAGCTGTCCCTGCATCCCGAGGACAACGGCCGAAGCTATGGGGGCCGCAAGCTGCCGCTGGCCGTGACCATCTCGGTCACCCACCGCTGCAACCTGCACTGCGCGCACTGCCAGGCCGAGAACGACCTCGCCAAGCCCGACATCCCGACCGAGCGCATGCTCGCCCTCATCGACGAGCTGGCCGCGGCCGGGACCGTCCGCGTCGGCTTCACGGGCGGCGAACCCCTCATGCGCCCGGATTTCGGGGCCATCCTCGAGCGCTGCCGCAGCCGGAAGCTCATCGTCTCGGTCGTCTCCAACGGCTACCTGGTGCCCCGCTATGCCGAGGTCCTGCGCGGCACGGACCTGCTGTTCATGAGCGTGGACGGGGACCGCGCGGTCCACGACCGCATCCGCGGCGCCGGCGCCTTCGACGCCTTCCTGAAGGCCGCCGACTGCGCGCGCCGCAACGGCATCCCCGTGGCCGCCCTCACCACCTTGATGTCTTACAACGCGGACTGCCTCCAGGAGATGGCCGACACCTTCGCCCGCATGGGGATACACTGGATGGTCAGCCGGGTGCAGACGGGCTTCAGCGGGCGCTCCGAGCAGGAGCTCTCGCCCGAGGCGCTGGAGCGCGCGCTCGCGGTCCTGCGCCAAGCCCCCTGCCTGCGCACCTCTCGGCGCTACCTCGACTTCCTGGCCTCCGGCCGGCCTCTCGAACGCTGCTATGCGGGGGTCTCCTACGCCGTCATCGCCCCGGATGGGCGCCTCTTCCCGTGCTTCCCCGCTCAGTTCGACCACGCGGCGTATGGCGGGGGACAGGAGCTTCTGCGACAGGATTTCCAGACGGCTTTCCGGAAGCTCCCGCTCTACCGCGCGACCTGCGCGACCTGCACGCTGGCCTGCCACGCGGAGGCCAACTTCCTGCAGGAATTCAACCTGGAGAGCATCCTCCAGAGCCTGCGGATCCGCCGCTGACTCCGCCGTGACCCAGCACAGTCCGTCTTCCCGGCGAAAGCCGGGACCCAGTCATGCCATAAGCCTGGATCCCGGGTCAAGCCCGGGATGACGACACACTATACCTGGGTCTCGGCGGGGGACGCGGCCGCGTCCAGCGGCGGGTTCGTCGGCGCCGCGGGAGCGGCGGCAGGTTCCGCGGCCGGCGCCGCGGGAGCGGCGGCCAGGGGAGCCGGACCGGCCTCGGGGCCCCCGACCGGGCGGCGGCTGCCGCGGTCGAGGTAGGTGTACTCCTGCATCATGGCCTCATACATATTCAAGAGCTCGACGCCTTCCCGCGGCTTGATGCCGCCGGCCTTCACCCGGGCGTCGATGGCGGTCTTAATCATGCGCACGAGCTCGTACTCGCTGTACTGGATCTCGGTCAGCACCTCGCCGATGCGCTCGCCGTTGATCACTTCCTCGATGTAGTAGCCGCTCGGCTCCTCTTCGTCCTCGAACACGTGCACTTCGTTAACCCGGCCGAAGAGGTTGTGGATGTCTCCCATGGTCGACTGGTAGGCCCCCATCAGGAAGATCCCAAGATAGTAGGGGTTCTCATCCAGCGAGTGGATGGGCATCGTGTCCCGCTGCTGCCCGCCATAGACGAAGTTGTGGATCTTGCCGTCGGAATCGCAGGTGATGTCCACCAAGGACGCCGTGCGCTTGGGCTCCTCCTCGAGGCGGTGGATGGGGAGGATCGGGAAGATATGGTCGATGGCCCAGACGTCCGGCAGGGACTGGAAGACCGAGAAGTTCACCTGGTACTGCGGCTCCAGGTTCTTGACCATCTTCTTGAGCGCCTCCGGGATGTCGGTCGTGTCGGCCGGCAGCAGCTTCTGGATCTCCAGGCAGAGGCGCCAGAAGAGCATCTCCACCTCGGCCTTGTCCTCGAGCTCCATGTAGCCGAGCTTGAACAGGGAGTTCGACTCCTCGAGGCGCTGCAGGCCGTCGTGGTAGTTCTCGGCCAAAGTTTCGGGAGACAGGGTGCCCAGGAGCTCGCGCATCTCGTTGACCACGCGGTTGCCGTCCCCGCGGCCCTTGAACACCGCGGAAGCGGAGCCGGGCTGGATGATCCCGAAGACGTTGGAGATGAGCATCGCATGATAGGCGGTGATGGCGCGGCCGGACTCGGTGATGATGTTGGGCTCCGCGACCTTCTCCTGGTTGCAGACCTCCTGGATGGAGTAGACCACGTCGCGCGCGTACTCCTCCAGGGTGTAGTTGATGGAATGGTCGTTGGACGAGTTGGTGCCCTCGTAGTCCACCCCGATGCCGCCGCCGCAGTCCAGGTATTCGAGCGGCACGCCCATCTTGCACAGCTTGGCGAATATCCGGGCGGCTTCCTTGACGGCGCTCTGCACCGCGGTGATCTCCGTGATCTGCGAGCCGATGTGGAAGTGGATGAGCTTGAGATTGTCCTGCATGTTGTTGGCGCGCAGGATCTCGACGGCCGCGAGGATCTCGGGGATGCTGAGCCCGAACTTGGCCTTGGTCCCGGCCGAGTCCTTCCACTTGCCGGTCCCCTCGCTGTGCAGCTTGGCGCGCAGCCCGATCAGCGGGCGCACGCCCATCTCCTCGCACACCGGCAGCAGGGTGTCGAGCTCGGTCAGCTTCTCGATCACGACGAATATCTTGCGTTCGAGCTTGGCCCCCAGGCAGGCTAGGCGCATCACGGACTCGTCCTTGTACCCGTTGACCACGGTCAGGCAGTCGGGGTTGTTCATGGCCAGGACGGCCATGAGCTCGGCCTTGCTGCCCGCCTCCAGCCCCACGCGGTAGGGCTTGCCCGCGTCGAGGACCTCCTCGACGACCTCGCGCAGCTGGTTCACCTTGATGGGGTAGACCCCCATGTACTTGCCCTGGTAGTGGTGTTCCTCGATGGCGCGGCGGAAGGCGCGGTTGAGGATGCCCACGCGGTCGCGCAGGATGTCCTGGAAGCGGATCATGGCCGGCAGTTGGATGCCGCGGGCCACGATGTCGTCGACGACTTCCTTGATGTCGATCACGCGCTTGGACAAGCGGCGGGGATGGAAGCAGAGGTTCCCCTTCTCGTTGATGCGGAAATAATTGAGGCCCCAGCCCTTGATGTTGTAGAGCCGCGCGGAATCGCCGATCGTCCATTCTTTCGTCGTCACGATAAGAATTATTTCTCTTTTCCCAGGTCAATGCAAACATCGCTCGGTGTCAGACGTGAACTTATGGAACTTGTTTGTAGCTAATGATGCCGAATCTCAATGGGATCAAGGATTTCCCCTCAGTTTCCTGTCGGTTGACAAGCCATGGAATCCGCCCATACTTCCAAAGGAGTTCTCATATGACAAACAGTTATCGAAGGGCGCACTGCAAACGAATATTGGTCTTGATGGGCGGATTACTTGTGTCCCTGATGACAATATTTATCAATGCCCGCATTCAACCAGTAAGTGCAACACTTTGACGAAAGGCTTCCGCTGGGGTTTGCAATCCCAGGCACTTCCTGGCTAAGCCATTGAGCCAACGTTCCGTTCTTTTCACTTGATCCAACGACACGACAGCGAAGTCCGTCTTCTTGGGCAAGCGGCGGCGCACGAGGCCGGCCACGTGCTCGACGGTGCCTTTCTCCCAGCTGTGCATAGGCTCGCAGAAGTACGATACGGTGCCCAGCCGTGGGTTGACCTGGAGGTGCTGGACGTTCTCGCTGCCGTTGTCGTAAGTGATGCTGCGCCGCAGATGCTTGGGATAGCGTCCCAGGGCGCGGTTGATGGAGGCGCGCATGGCGGCGGCCTCCTTCGCATGGAGTGTCCGCAGGCGCGAGTAGCGGGTCTTGCGTTCAACGAGCACTTGAAGGACAGGCCGGCTTTGGCGACTGACGACCGTATCGCCTTCCCAATGTCCCGGCTGCTCGCGGCGCTCAACGGGCTCCGGGCGTTGCGAAATCGGCGTTCTCGACGGGATATGAGACGACTTATGCTTGCTGCTGTGGCCGCGCCGGAGGCGCCTGCGATGCGCCCGAACCAGGCAGGGGATTAGCTCCCGAGTCTGGGTGCAGACCCATTGGTAGATGGCCTCGTGACTGATCTGCCCCCGGGCGAACGTCTTCCAGCGACCGGCGATGCGCTCGGGAGACCAGCCACGGCGCAGCATCCGGCGCGCATAGGCTCGCAGGCGGGGATTCCGCAAACGTTCGCGCTGATGTCCCTTGGTCTTGCGATCGTCCGCGCGCTCCTGGGCCTTATGCGGCAAGTAGTAGCCCTGGTGGATTGGCGGCGCATTCCTCCGCAGCTCCCGGGACACGGTGCTGGGGTCCCGGTCAATCATCTTGGAGATCTCACGCATGGACTTTCCTTGGGCCTTGAACAACGACAGACGATCTCGTTCCTCTTGGGTCAACTGCCTGTATGGTCTGGGCATCTCGCCTCATGATAGCGGATGCCTTATCCCTCAAGTGTTGCACTTCGAAGTTGAACTCGGGATGGAGTTCAGGTGAAGCCTTCTCTGATTTTGCAGCGAGAGAAACCTGCGCCCTTACCCCAGGTTACAGCGGAGCAACCTCATCAGATCAATCGGTTGAAGGAAGTTGAAGCAGCCGCCCGCGAACTGTATTGGCAACATATTGACAAGAAACCTCTCGCTGATATTCAGGCGGAGATTACTGAGCTTATAGAATCCGCAACTGATATCTTTGAGAAGCCGACACTCTGGACCAGCAAATCCTCATTGCTGGCCCACAAGGCCGGCATTGACATGAGGTACCACATCTCCTTCCCGAAGAATCGCCCGGTAGATAATAGCCCAAAGGATGGGCGACGATTAGAGGAACGCAATTCTCGGAGGGCAAGAGAATCTGACCGCGCATCCCTGCAAGATGGCCTTCGCGGGGGAGCGTCTCTGGTTTTTTCCTCAGATGGGAGGCGACTAACCTTGATTGATCCTCCCCAAGCACATGTCATTCAAATCATGACGGAGCAGGGGTTGTCCCGAGAACAACGAGTCGAGAGACTTAAAGAAGAAGTGTTTGGGGACTATGATGCGGCATTGGACATTGTGGACAACTATGATGAAGCCGAGTGGACGGTGAAATAGGTGAGGCGGGCCTGTCACTGAGATTTCCCTATGCCGGTTCCCCTTGGCGGAGCATTCGAGAGACGGCTGTCGTGGAAACTCCCAGCGCCAAGGAGACTTCTCTCACCCCATAGCCGCTGGCCACAGCAAGCGCGGCGAAACGCCGCCGCGCCAAGGTGATGGATCTGCGTCGAGACACCCCCAAGATTGCGAGACTCGTCACACCGGTCTGCGCGGAGACCTCTTCCGCGATCTCGACGAGCGGCCGACGCCCTCCGCCAGAGGCCGAAGGCCGTTCGACTTCCGGCGTCGGGGCGTGGCTGTCCATCATGGGCGTTGCGGCGACGTCCTCTTGGGGATCCTGAAGCATGAACGTCCGGAAAGCTTCAGCGGCCGGACGACGTTCCAATCCGAACAGCGACAGCGGCCAAGCAAAGTCCGCTAATGGTTCCTGCACTCCGATATCGAGATATTCCCTGCAACTCGACCATTTCCACTGTTCGGGCGATGAGACGAGGCCGGCGCGGACAGGGTTCATATGGATATAGCGTAGGAGCTCCATGAAATAGGGCTCATCATCACAGTCGAGCGACAGGAAGCGGCCCTGGAATACATGTCCCATTCTTCGCCGCTTGATGTTGAATCGCTTCGCCCATGAGGTCTTGATCCGCTGCATGACTCGATCCAGCGGAACCTCGCCGATTTGAAGGAGCAAATGGAAGTGGTTGCTCATAAGGCAATAGGCGAAGAGACTGAAGTCGGATGTCCTCTTCACTGCAGCGATGATTTCAAGCAATTCGTCGAACTCCGCGGGACTCCCAACAATCGCTTGACCACCGTTGCCGCGGGTCGTCACATGATAAATCCGACCGGGAACATGAATTCGGGGAGATCTACCCATGCCTACAAGTACGATCCAACCTGCAAAAAGTTCCATAAGTTTACGTCTGACACCGTTTTATATACTCTAATGGAATGAAGCTCCACCCCGCCTTCCTGCTCCTGTGCGCGGCCGCCGCGGCCGCGCTGCCCGCCGTGCAGAGCCCCGACGGCGCCTACCGCTGGACCGAGGGGGAATCCTTCCTGGTCCGGGTCACGGTGCGCGGGGAGAAGCGCAAGGAAGAGCGCATCCGCCTGCCGCCCCTAGCCGAGCCGGAGGCGCGGCGGGCCGCCCCTAGCCGAGCCGGAGGCGCGGCGG
>MGTY01000014.1:43500-46128 GCA_001799695.1 Elusimicrobia bacterium GWA2_69_24 | reverse complement strand
AGCTTCTCCGGTATCTCCCGGCGACGTGGCCGGGAGCGGATTGAAACAGGAGACAGGCCGGACCCCGGTGCGGAGGGCAAGTATCTCCCGGCGACGTGGCCGGGAGCGGATTGAAACCGGTGCGCGGTCATAAATGACCGAAAACAGGCTAGTATCTCCCGGCGACGTGGCCGGGAGCGGATTGAAACATGAGGTATGGGCCTATCCGCCGGAGGACACGCGGTATCTCCCGGCGACGTGGCCGGGAGCGGATTGAAACATGGCGAGGTTTCCGGCGGATATCAGTTTATCGGGGTATCTCCCGGAAGGACCCCGTACTCGGAATCGCGGCCAAAAGGGTTCCCCACACGCGTGGGGATGGGCCGTCTGCTATACTAGGCAGTGAGTTCAACGCTTCTTTACATTTGGAAAGCCGTCATACCGGCGAAAGCCGGTATCCAGCGTGTGGAACGGATTCAGAAAACCTGTTCTGGTGCCTGGACCCCGGCTTTCGCCGGGGTGACGAATGTAATTGGACTTATGACTCACTACACTGGGGTGCTATGGGAGCCACAGGGTTCCCCACGCGTGTGCGGATGGACCGAACTCAGGTGGTGCAAGGGCGCAACTTCTCAAGGAGGCTCCATGATCCATATCCCTCTTCACGAACGTCTGCCGGAGCTCGCGGAGCGCGAGTCGCGCACCCTTTCGATTTCCAATTCCCCCCATGTGCCGGACGGCGACTATGCCCTTCTAGAATCGTATTGCGAAGAATCGGACTGCGACTGCAGGCGGGTTTTTTTGTCGGTTTGCTCCCGCCGCAGGCTGAAGGCGGTCATCGCCTTCGGCTGGGAGGACCGCGAGTTCTACGCGCGGTGGATGGGGACGCGGGACAGGCGCACGGTGGACGGGCTCAAGGGTCCCTGCCTGAATCTGGCCAGTCCGCAGTCACGGTTGGCTCCGGTCCTGCTGGACCTGGTCCGGGAGGCGCTCAAGGACGAGGCCTATGTAGAGCGGATCAAGCGGCACTACGCCTTGTTCAAGGAGTCGCTGCGAAAGCGGCCCGGAGGGCGCAACGACAGCTTTGCAGGGCTGACCAAGCCCGCCTCGGGCGCTCGATGCGGGACCTTGCCCGAGGCAGAGGAGCGGCGATTCTTCGGAATATGGTGGCCCCTGCTTGGATTCGTCAACCAGAAGCGCCGGTTCGTCCCGGATTGGCCCAAGCAGCCGGGTCGAGTAGGCGTTGACACTGCGAACGCGGGCAAGCTTCGCGATGCCCTCTGGCAAGACGATGCTCTGCGGGAGTCCTTCATCGCATCCAATCCCGCGGGGCTCTCCGGGCGCGACCTCGAAATCGTCGCGAGTTGGAAGCGCCGCATCGGAAAATCCTTCATCGTCGTCCGGCATTTGAAGGGACACAGCGTGTTCCTCGACGAAAGTCCTCCGTCGCGCGCCTATGGGGTTTGCGGGCTCTACGATCCCATCGAGAAAGTCGTCGGGTCCCGTCTGCCGGTGGCGGTGGAGGCGGTCCTGCTGCCCTTCGAGGGCAGGATCGTCTACGATGGGCTGATGAAGCTGTATCCGGTCACATTCGGCCCGGGGATGCGGAAAAATATCGCGGCGGCCTACCGCAGGGCGCGAGAGTCAGGCGGGATCGTCACCCGCATCGAGGAGACGGTGGAGGGCGAGAAGGGAGCGGGCGGCGCCGAATCTCAGCTTGTCAAGGAGGACTCATGACCATGAGGCGGTTCTTCGCGGATATGCGGCGCGCCGGCTACGATATCGGGACGTCGAAAGCCGAGTTGGTCAGGATGATGGTCGCGGTGCTCTCACGCATCGAGGATGGGACGCCCGACCTGAAGGAGGCCGTCTTGGCCCGCCTGGGCCGCGACGGTCAGATGGCCACGGTCCGGGACATTCAGGCCGCCTGGCAGACGGCCAAGCGCCGGGCCTCCAAGGAGCAGCCGGAACGATTTCGGCTCGAGGGCAAGAAGCTGCGCTGGAAGTCCGGCGCAGCGTAGCGGGAGGGCTCCATGCCAAGACCTAAGCTGCGCGCCGTCGCTCTCGATGAAGTCGATATCAGGCGCGACGGCGACTTCGCCGTTTTCAACTACAAGGACCCGAGCCTGGGCGGCGGCATGCGCGTCAAGGTCGGGCCGAAAGTCAAGAAAATGACTTTTGGCGAGCTCCTGGAACTCCACAACGCCATCGTCCGCGAAAGGCTGGCTCTGGCCGCTCGCTGCAAGCACGAGGCCGTCGAGATCGTCGGCGGGCCGCAGATCGAGTATTCCAAGCAGTGCTGCCAATGGGTCCCGCGCGGCGGCGTGCTGCGCTGCGTCATCACCTGGAGAGACGATGCCGCCGCCTTTGAGATCGACGGCAGAGAACTCTCGCTGAAGGAATTCGGCGAAATGCTCCTCACCTACGAGGGGTGGGGCATGAGGATCGTTTTCGTTCCCGAAAGCGAATTGCACAAGACTCCCAAGGTCAAGGTGAGCACCCGGGGGCGCTGATGAGCCAACCTCCCGCCGGCCCCTACGTGCCCTGCCCCTGCGGCAGCGGCGCGAAATACAAGTTCTGCTGCCGGGACAATCAAGAAGAAATTGGGCGAGCTTGCTGCGAACGAGGATTTCCGGATGGCCCGCCAGA
>MGTY01000014.1:2331-43491 GCA_001799695.1 Elusimicrobia bacterium GWA2_69_24 | reverse complement strand
CGCGAGGGGGCCTACTGAGCCGCGGTGAGCCGATTGCCCGGGAATGGATAGCCCGAATCAAGGAAGAGCCCTCCTGGCAAGACGGCGCCAGGCCGCAGGAGTCGATCGACAAGACATCCCTGCCGCTTCTGGAAGGCGGGCAGCGGCATCCGGCCGGCGCGCCGGGGCGCCCCGCCGAGGACGTGTCCGCTTGGCGTCCGCTTCTTGAAGACTTCATCCTGAGCTGCCTGGTAGTCTATGATGGGAAGCTCGCGACCGATATCGGCAAGAAAGCCCACGCCGTCCGTCAGTGCCTGGGCAACTTCTATCCGCGGAAGTTCATGGACTGCAATCTCGAAAGCGTATATCAAGCGCTCACGGGAATCGCTTCTTTTTACGTCTATCTCTACCACCAGGGCCTGCTGGACCTCGACCAGGCTTCCGGTGTCGTGAAGGTCTGCGAAGATCACGACTTCTTCCGCCGCAGGCTCGAAGGCTATTTTCGAGCGGAAGGAGAGGAAATGCGCGAATGGGTGAGCGCCTGGGATTACGACGCGACCGTTCTTGAGAAATCATGAGACAGCCCGAGGCGGTCTCGCCGGAAGTCGCCCGAGCGCTGGCGCTCAAGCATACGTTCACGGTGGATGCTTCCTTCGATCAGGAAAGGAGCGTAGCCGGAATCGGCATGGTCGTGCAGGCCGCGGACCGTCCCGGCCGCAAAGGGCCGGTCATTGCGGAGTGCTCCGAGGCCTACGCCGGCGTGCCCTCCGGCTTCGCCGAGGAGTTCGCGGTCTTTCGGTCCCTGCAGATCGCGGCCGCAAACGGCTGGCGAAGGGTGGTGGTGCGGTCGGACTGCAACGGCATGCGCCGCCGCATCAGAAAGGATCACCGCGCCGGCCGGGGCAAGGATCGCGGCGATTTGGGGGGTGCCGTGTTGCGGCTGGCCGCGGTCTTCGACGAGGTCCGCTTCAGCTATGTGCCTCGCCGGAAGAATCAGCGCGCCCACCTTCTGGCGCGCAGGGCCGCCAAGACGCTGGCTCCGAAAATGGTCGACGAGGTGCGGTTCCCGGATGGGAAATAGCGCGCCACTTACATAGCTCACACCATGCGCGCTCCTCGCCCAGCATGTCCTCTCCGGCTGGGGGCTTCCCTCCGAACTGCGCGGCGGGCCTCCGACCGCCATCGCTGAGTCTACCTATTGTAGCCGGGGCATGAGCCTGCGCCTCTTCTTCGAGACCGGCGAAGCCTGGCCGGCCTTCCCCCTGGAGCCCCTGGCCCGGCGCTTCGCGGCGGCGCATCCGGAATCGGCCGGATGGCTGAAGCAGGGCGTCCTCGAGGCCATGAGCACCGAGCCATGGCCGGGGCACTGGGACTTCTTCGCTGTGCAGATGCGCACCTCGCTCCGGCGGCAGGCGTAGCGCCGCAGCCTTCGTCGTCGCCGGTGCTTTGCTGGACTGTGCCCGGGCACAGTCCGGTGCCCGTTGCTGACCCGCGAACCCGCGATCCGGCCGGACTGCCCTATTGTCCCCAACGAGTCCGGAGGTGATGCCTGAAGCTGTATTGACAATATGGCGCAAGATTACTAAAGTTACAATAATTATGAATGTTACAGAACGGGTCTTCACCACTTTCGAGGCGGCCAAGCTCTGCGGCGCCTTCCATACCACGGTCATCAACTGGGTCAACAAAGGAAAGCTCAAGGCCCGCTGCACCCCCGGAGGGCATCGGCGCATCCACCTGTCGGACCTGCGCGCCTTCATGGAGCAGTTCGAAATGCCCATCCCGGCGGACCTGATGCAGCGCGCCAAGAGGATCCTGGTCGTGGAAGACGATCCCCCCGTGCAGCGCATGCTGCTGCGGACGTTGACCTCCCTGCCCGGGGTCTCGGTGCGGGCCTGCGTGGGAGGTCTGGAGGCGCTCATGGCGATCGGGAAGGAGGCCCCCGACCTGATGATCCTCGACATCCGCATCCCCCAGGTCAACGGGCTGGAGGTCTGCCGGGTGCTCAAGTCGAGCGAGCAGACCAAGCCGATCAAGATCGTGGCCGTCACCGGGGAGCCCCTGCCGGCGCAGACCGAGGCGTTCCTCCGGGAGCACGCCGACGGCTTCTTCCCGAAGCCCTTGTCCACCGCGGCGCTGCGGGCGCTGGCGGTGGAGCTCCTGGAGCTGGATGGGACGCTCGTCGCCGAGCTCCCGGCGCGCTGACCGAGCGCATGGAAGGCGGCGTCCTCCAGACGGCGCTTGACCCGGACGCGGCGCCGCCGGGGGGCGACGATTTCCGGCGCTTCTCCCGGGTCGCCGCCGCGGGCGCGGCTCTATTGGGGAGCCTGGCGCTGATCGGCTGGATCTGCGGCAGTCCCGCCCTCAAAAGCATACTGCCGGGGCTGGTGACGATGAAGGCGAACACGGCCCTGGGATTGGTCTTTTCCGGGGCGGCGCTCGGACTGCTCGCCGGCCGGCCGCCCCGTCCGGCCTGGTCGCGGGTGCTGGGCGGCGTCTGCGCCGCTCTGCCCGCGCTGCTGGGACTTCTGACGCTGGCCGAATACGGCTTCGACTGCCGGCTCGGGATCGACCAGCTGCTTTTTCGGGAGCCCGCCGGCGCCGCGCTCACCACGCATCTCGGCCGCATGGCCGTTCCGACCGCCGTAGAATTCCTCCTGCTGGGCGCCGCCATGCTGCTGACCGACCGCGGCGGCGCGCGCCGCGCGGCGCAGGGGCTGGCCCTGGCCGCCGCGGCCGTCGCCGGGGTTCCCTTCGCGGGCTACGCTTTCGGCTGGGAGCGGTTGTTCGTGGCCGGCGGCGCCACCCCCGTCGCGCTCCATACCGCGGCGGCTTTCATCCTCCTATCTGCGGGAGCGCTCTCGGTCCGCCTCGCGGACGAGCAGGCGGCCTGGGTCCGCCGCCATGCCGTGGGGCTGGGTTTCTGGGCCGCGTTCTTCCTCTTGGCTTTCGCCAGCGTCGGCGCCTTCTGCGGCGTGCGCGGGCTCCTGGCGGCCAACCGCTGGGTGGCGGTCACCCATGCGCTGCTGGAGTGGAACGCCAGGCTGTTGGCCGCGGTCGAGTCGGCCGAGGCCGGCTCCCGCGGCTTCGTCTTAACGGGCGAGCCCGAGTTCCTCTCGTCCTATGCCTCCGACGGCCGCCTGGCCCGGGAATGCCTGCGGGAGTCGGCCGCCATTGCGCGTGATCCCGGCAGCCGGGGCGAGCTCGCGGTCATGGGAACCCTGGTCGCGAAAAAGTTCGCCTTCATGGATGAGACGCTGGCCCTGCGCCGGCGGCAAGGCCGGGCCGCGGCCGAGCGGCTCATCGCCAAGGGAGAGGGCAAAAGGCGCATGGACGCCCTCCTGGCCGCCGCCGCGGGCTTCGCGGCCGGCGAACGGAGGCTGCTCGAGGTCCGCACCGCCGCGGTCCGGGCCGAGGCCGCCCTCACGCTCACCTTCCTGGCCGGCGGCTCGCTGGCCGGTCTGGCCCTGCTCGGCGCGGTGTTTTGGACCCTGCGCCGGGAAAGCGCCCTGCGCCGGCTCAACGAGGAGCGGGTGCTCCAGCTCAATGAGCTGCTGGCGCGGCGGAAGCTGGAGCTGGAGGCCGCCAATAAGGAGCTGGAGGCTTTCAGCTATTCCGTGTCCCACGACCTGCGCGCTCCCTTGCGCGCCATGGACGGGTTCAGCCAGGCCCTGATCGAGGAGTTCTCGGACCGGCTGCCGTCGCAGGGGCGGGACTACCTTGGCCGGGTGCGCGCCGCGGCGCAGCGCATGGCCCGGCTCATCGACGACCTGCTCGCGCTGTCGCGGGTGACGCGGACCGAATTGCGCCGCGAGGCGGTGGACCTCAGCGCCTTGGCCTGGAGCGCGGGGGAGGAGCTTTCCCGGTGCGAGCCGGGGCGCCGGGTCGATTTCTCGGTCGCGCCCGGATTGCGCGCGCAGGGCGACCCCGCCCTGTTGCGCGTCGTCCTCGACAATCTCCTGGGCAACGCCTGGAAGTTCACGGCTCTGAAGCCGCGGGCCCGCGTCGAGTTCGGCGCGGCCGAGTCCGACGGGCAGACGTCGTATTTCGTCCGCGACGACGGGGCCGGCTTCGACCCGGCTTACACGGGCAAGCTCTTCGGCGCCTTCCAGCGCCTGCACGGGAGTTCCGAGTTCCCCGGCACGGGCATAGGCCTGGCCACGGTCCAGCGCATCATCCGCCGCCACGGCGGCGAAGTCTGGGCCGAGGGCGCGGTAGGCCGGGGCGCGACGTTCCGTTTCACGCTGCCGCGATGATAAGGGGGATCCATGGGAACGAAGACCATCCTGCTCGTGGAGGACAATGCGGATGACGAGGCGTTGACCTTGCGCGCGCTGAAGAGGCGCAATCTGGCCAACGACGTGGCCGTGGTTCGGGACGGCGCCGAGGCCCTGGACCGGCTATTCGGCGGCGGTCCGCAGTCCGGGAAAGCGCCCGCGGACCTGCCCGCGGTGGTCCTGCTGGACCTGAAGCTGCCCAAGGTGGACGGGCTGGAGGTGCTCCGGCGCATCCGCGCCGACGCGCGGACCAAGACCCTGCCGGTCGTCGTGCTCACCTCTTCGCGAGAGGAGACGGACGTGGTGCGGAGCTACGACTTGGGCGCTAACAGCTACGTGCGCAAGCCGGTCGAGTTCGAGAAGTTCTTCCAGGCCGTGGAAGAGCTCGGCCTCTACTGGCTGCTCCTCAACGAATCCATGCCGGCCGCGCGGAGGCACTAGGATGGGCCGTCCCCTCCGCGTTCTCTTGGTCGAGGATTCCCAGGACGATGCCGACGTGATGGCCATGCAGCTGCGCAGAGGCGGCTATGAGCCGGCCTGCGCGCGGGTGGAGACCGCCGCGGCCATGCGCGCCGCGCTGGGCCGGCAGGAGTGGGACGTGGTCATCTCGGATTATTGTCTGCCCGATTTCAGCGGACCCCAGGCGCTGGAACTGCTGCAGGAGCTGGGCCTGGACATACCCTTCATCGTCGTCACCGGTCTCGTCGGGGAGGACCTCGCCGTCGCCGTCATGAAGGCCGGGGCCGGCGATTGTCTGATGAAGAACAGCCTGGTGCGGCTCTGCCCCGCCGTGGAACGCGAGCTCAAGGACGCGCAGGTGCGGCGCGGCCGGCGCAAGGCGGAGGGCCACCAGAAGCTGGCCATCGAGATCCTGGAGATCCTCAACCGCTCCGACCGGTCGGCGAAGCTCATCAGCGATCTGGCGCATCTGCTCAAGGTGGACGGCGGTTTCGACGCGGTGGGCGTCCGCCTGCGCCAGGGGGAAGACTACCCCTACATCTTCGGGGAGGGGTTCCCGCCGGACTTCCTGGAAAGCGCCAGGAGCCTGAGCACCCAGGGCGCGGCCGGCGGATCCGGCCTGGATTGCTTCTGCGGGGCCGTGCTCCGCGGCCGGCCGGACGCGGCGTGCCCCAGTCTTACCCTCCGGGGGAGCTTCTCGACCAACAGCATGGGGGAGACGGTGGCGTCGACGCCGCAGGCTCGGGCGGGCGTCGTCGGCGGCACCCGCGGCCATTGCGCTGAAGCCGGTTTCGAGTCCGTGACCCTCGTGCCCCTGAGCTCGGGCGGGGAGGTCCTGGGACTCCTCCACCTGGCCGCCCGCCGCCGCGGACGCTTCGCCCCCGAGGACGTCGTCTTCCTGGAGGATATGGCCGTCAGTATCGGCATTGCCCTGCGCCGCAAGCGCGCCGAGGAAGAGCATGAGAAGCTCGAGGAACAGATGCGCCAGGCCCAGAAGATGGAGGCGATCGGCCGGCTGGCCGGGGGCATCGCCCACGATTTCAACAACCTGCTCACCGCCATCAACGGCTACGCGCAGTTCCTTTCGGAAGCATTGCCGCCGCCGGATGCCCGGCGCGAGGACGCGCTGGAGATCCTGTCCGCCGGCAGGAAGGCCGCGGCGCTCACGCGTCAGCTCCTGGCCTTCAGCCGCCGGCAGGTGCTCCAGCCCAAGGTCCTGAGCCTGGACGCCCTCATCCCCGAGATGTCCAGGCTGGTGTGCCGGATCGTCGGGGAGGACATCGAGTGCCGGCTCGCGTTGGGGTCGGCGGGCGCCAACGTGAAGGCCGATCCCGGGCAGATCGAGCAGGTGATCATGAATCTGGTCGTCAATGCCCGGGACGCCATGCCCGACGGAGGCCTGCTGACCTTGGCGACCGCCCCGGCCGAGCTGGACGAGGCCTATGCCCGCTCCCACCCCGGCGTCGCCCCCGGCCGCTACGTCACGCTGGCCGTGAGCGACACCGGCCTCGGGATGACCGCCGAGGTGCAGGCGCGCATCTTCGAGCCTTTCTTCACCACCAAGGAGCGGGGCAAGGGGACGGGCCTGGGGCTCTCCACGGTGTACGGGATCATCCATCAGAGCGGCGGGAGCGTATTCGTGTACAGCGAGCCCGGGAAGGGGACTTCCTTCAAGCTCTATCTGCCCAGGGTGGACGACCCTGCGGGCCCGGACACGCGCAGCCGGACGCTCCAGTCCTCCTGCCGCGGGTCGGAGACCCTTTTGGTGGTGGACGACGACGAGACCGTGCGTAAGGTCCTGCGGCGCATCTTGACCGAGAACGGCTACACCGTGCTGGCCGCGGCCGATCCCCAGGAGGCTTTGGCCCTATGCCGGAAGCACGGGGACGGGATAAGCCTGCTGGTCACGGACGTGATCCTGCCCGGGATGAACGGCCGGAAATTGGCCGAAGAGGCCGACGCGCTGTGCCCCGGGATCAAGGTCGTCTTCATGTCCGGCTACGCCGGCGACATGGTCTCCCACCACGGCATCCTGGACGAGGGACTCACGTTCCTGGAAAAGCCGTTGAGCTCCGAATCCGTCCTGGGCAAGCTTCGCGCCGCGCTGGATTCCCGGCCCATCGACCAGCCGCACGCGAATCACTGAAATTGCGGCGCTCATGAACCTCGCGGAACGGGTCTTCGCCGCTTCCGAGGCGGCCCAGCTTCGCGCCGACTGCTGGGGGCCGCGCGGGCCTGATGGAACCCGCGAGCAATTTGGTACTATCTCACCTAGTAATCCCATTGATAAGGGTGGATTGAAGTGAAAGACATATCGCATCTCTTGCGGGTGGCGGGCATCTTCGTCCTTGTGGTGGCCGGGTTCTTGGTGGTGCGGCATTTCATGGTCCCGAAGAGCTTCGGCGAGGTCGGCCATTACCGCGCCGACGCCGTCGACGAGATCCGCGCCCTGAAGCAGCACTATTCCGGCGACGCCGCCTGCCCGGCCTGTCACAAGGGACAATCGCAGGAGAAGGCTCAAGGCGGCCACCGCGGCGTCCGCTGCGAAAGCTGCCACGGCGCGCTGCAGGAGCACGTGGAACAGCCCAAGAGCGTCAAGCCGGGCAAGCCCAAGGAAAGCGAGATGCGCAGCTTCTGCGGCCGCTGCCACGAAAAGAGCCTCTCCAAGCCTCCGAAGTTCCCGCAGCAGAACCTGAAGGAGCACAATCCCGGCATCGCCTGCGATCAGTGCCATCCTGCGCACAAACCCCAGTGACATGAACCCGATCAACCGCCGACAATTCCTCAAGACCGCCGCCCTGACCTTCCTGGCCTTCGCCGGACGCGCGTTGGCCGCGCCTTTGGCCGCCGCCGAGAAGTTCTTCCACGAGCCGCCCTGGCGGCGGAAGAAGCCGTATTGGGGCTATGCCGTCGACATCACCAAGTGCATCGGCTGCGGCCGCTGCGCCGACGCCTGCAAGACCGAGAACGAGATCCCGCGGGAGCCCTTCTACTTCCGCACCTGGGTGGAACGCTACATCCTGCGGCGCTCCGGCGAGGTCGCCGTGGACTCGCCCAACGGCGGGATCGACGGGTATCCCCCGCCGCGCGACCCGGAGAGCATCGCCCAGAGCTTCTTCGTGCCCAAGCTCTGCAACCATTGCGAACATTCGCCTTGCGAACAGGTCTGCCCCGTGGGCGCCACCTTCAAGACCGAGGACGGCGTGGTCCTGGTCGACCGGAAGTACTGCATCGGCTGCCGCTACTGCATCCAGGCCTGCCCCTACGGCTGCCGCTACTTCCACCCGACCCTGCAGGTCGCGGACAAGTGCACCCTGTGCTATCACCGCATCAAGAACGGCAAGCGGCCCGCCTGCGTGGAGAACTGCCCGACCGGGGCCCGGATGTTCGGGGACCTGAGCGATCCGGAGGGCGCCCTGACCAAGTTCCGGGAGAGCGAGCGCACCCAGGTGCTCAAGCCGCACATGGGCACCGAGCCCAAACTGGTCTATAAAGGCCTGGATAAGGAGGTGCGCTGATGACCGAGCCTGGTGTAGTGAGTCATAAGTCCGATTACATTCGTCACCCCGGCGAAAGCCGGGGTCCAGGCACCAGAACAGAATTTTTGAATCCGTTCCACACGCTGGATACCGGCTTGCGCCGGTATGACGGCTTTTCAAATATAAAGAAGGGTTGGACGCACTACACTAGCGAGGGAATGGTCGATTTCAGGGTCGTTGGGATGAAACCATGAACGACTCCTACCTCGAGACCCTGCGCGCGGCGCTGGCCCAGGTATCCGGCTTCATCTATCCCAACGAGCTGGAGCTCCAATGGAGCATCCTCATCGTGCTCTACCCCTACATCACCGGTCTGGTGGCCGGGGCCTTCATCCTGGCCTCCCTGGAGCGGGTCTTCAACGTGAAGTCGGTGAAGCCCACCTACCGGCTCTCGCTGCTGGTGGCGCTGGCCTTCCTGCTCATCGCGCCCCTGCCTCTGCAGGTGCACCTGGGCCATCCCGAGCGGGCTTTCGAGATCTTCATGACTCCGAACACCTCCTCGGCCATGGCCATGTTCGGCTTCGTCTACATCTGGTACCTGATGGTGGTGCTTTTGGTGGAGATCTGGCTGGATTATCGTCGCGAGATCGTCCTCTGGTCGAAGTCGGAGACCTTCTGGCCCAAGAGGCTCTTCTACAAACTGCTCACCTTCGGCGTGGACAACATCTCGCCGCGCTCCCTGGAGATCGACGAGAAGATCGGCCGGGCCCTCACGGTCATCGGCCTGCCCTCCGCCGTCCTGCTCCACGGCTACGTGGGCTTCATCTTCGGCTCGATCAAGGCCAACCCCTGGTGGTCGACGCCGCTGATGCCGATCATCTTCCTGTTCTCGGCCATGGCCTCGGGCATCGCCGGGGTCCTGCTGTTCTACATGTTCCTCTGCTGGCTGCGCGACGAGCCCATCGACATGCCCTGCATCGACACGGTCGCCAAGTTCTTCCTGACCGCGCTCATCGTGGCGTTCTCCCTGGAGATGCTGGAGACCCTGCAGACCGCCTACGAGGCGGAGGAGCATTTCGACATCATCGCCCTCCTGGTGGAAGGCAAGCTCTACTTCAGCATGATCTTCGTGCAGATCCTCATGGGATCGCTGACGCCCATGTTCCTCCTGGGTCTGGCCCAGCTCTTCGACCTGCCCGAGAAGGTGCGCAAGGTCTTCTACGGCGCCTCGGCGGTGCTCTCCCTCGTCGGGATCTTCGCCATGCGCTGGAACGTGGTGGTGGGCGGGCAGTTCTTCTCCAAGAGCCTGCGCGGGTTCACCACCTATAAGATGGAGTTCGCGGGCCGGGAGGGACTGTTGAGCGCGATCGTCCTGGCCATCCTGCCGCTCTTCGTCTTGGCGGGACTGCTGTATCTCCTGCCCCCCTGGGGCGAGCGCGCCGGAAAAGAGAGCGCGACCTCATGAAGCGGCGAAGCTTCATCAACCTCCTGCTGGGCCTGGGGACCGCGGGCGGGGTGGGCGCGGGCCTCTTCCCGATACTGCGCTACCTGCTGCCCCCGGAGAGCGCCGAAGCCGAGCCCGAGACGCTCAGCCTGGGGCCCGCGGAGCAGTTTCCCAAGGGCGCCGGGAAGATCTTCAAGTTCGGCAAGCATCCCGTGCTGGTGATCCGCACCAAGGAGGGGAACTTCCATGCCCTCGCCGCGACCTGCACCCATCTCGACTGCCTGGTCCAGTACCGCGATGACCTGGACATGATCTGGTGCGCCTGCCACGGCGGCAAGTACGACCTTTCCGGCCGCAACATCTCGGGACCGCCGCCCAAGCCGCTCGCCCAATACGCGGTCCAGGTCGTGGCCGGCAACCTGGTCATCGCGAGCGCCCAGGCATGATAGACCTTCTCCGATCCTGGCTCGACGAGCGCTACCAGCTTAACAGTTTCCTGGAGTGGGCCCGGCACAAGACCGTGCCCGTCCACCGCTGGACCGTCTTCTACTATACCGGCGGGGTCTGCCTGTTCTTGTTCCTGGTCCAGATCGCGACCGGCATCCTGCTGCTGATGTATTACCGCGTCGGCGCGGAGAGTTCCTACGAGAGCGTGCGCTTCATCACCTCCCAGGTGGAGTACGGCTGGCTCATGCGCTCCGTGCACAGCTGGTCGGCCAACCTGCTCATCCTCTTCGTCCTGGTCCACATGTTGAGCATCTACTTCATGCGCGCCTACCGCAGTCCCCGGGAGCTGAGCTGGGTCAGCGGGTGCTTCCTGCTGGGGATCATGATGGCATTCGGCTTCAGCGGGTACCTCCTGCCTTGGAACGAGCTGGCCTACTTCGCCACCAAGGTCGGCACCGACATCGTGGGCCAGCTTCCCATCGTCGGGGGCTGGCTGCTCAAGCTGGTGCGGGGCGGCGAAGAGGTGACGGGGGCCACGCTCTCGCGTTTCTTCGGCCTGCACGTCGCCATCCTGCCGGCCGCGGCCTCCGGCCTGATCGGTCTGCATCTCCTGTTCGTCCAGGTCCAGGGCATGTCCCATGGCGAGGACGCGAAGAAGCACATGCCCTTCTTCCCGAATTTCGTCCTGCGCGACCTGACGCTCTGGCTGGTCGTCCTGAACGTCATCTGCGTCCTGGCGGTGTTCTTCCCCTGGGAACTGGGCCTCAAGGCGGACGCCTTGAAGTCGGCTCCGGCCGGCATCAAGCCGGAATGGTATTTCCTCTCGCAATATCAGCTCCTCAAGGTCCTGCCGGCCAAGATCCTGTTCATCCCGGGCGAGCTATGGGGGATCGGCATGTTCAGCGCCGTCGGAGCCCTGGCCTTGCTGCTGCCTTTTTGGGAGCCCCGGCTTCCCAAGAGCGGCCGGGAGCGGCTGCTGACCATCCTCGGCGCGGGCGGCCTCGCCGCCGCCGCGGCCTTGACCCTGTGGGGGCACCTTTCATGAACCGGTCTCTCGCTCTGGCGCTCGTGCTCGCGGGCTGTCTGCTCCCGGGATCGGTCCGGGCCGAAAGCAAGAACCAGTGCGTCGTCTGCCACGCCGCGCTGGACGCCAGACAGCAGGCCATCGTGCGCGCGTTCCAGCAGGACATCCACCTGCAGAAGGGCTTGGGCTGCCATTCCTGCCATGGCGGCAACCCAGCCCAGGCGGATATGGGCGAGGCCATGGACCCGGAGGCCGGCTTCGTGGGCGCTCCCAAGCCCTCCGAGATCCCGGCCTTCTGCGGCAAATGCCACTCGCAGGTCGAGTCCATGAAGCGCTACAACCCCGGCCTGCCCGTGGACCAGGAGCGGAAATATTGGACCAGCCGCCACGGGACCCGGCTCAAGGCCGGCGACGAGCAGGTCGCCACCTGCGCCTCCTGCCATACCGCGCACGCCATCCTGCCGCCCAACGACCCCAGGTCCACGGTCTACGCGAAGAACGTCCATGCGACCTGCGGAAAATGCCATTCGGATCCCAAGCGCATGAAGCCCTACGGGCTGCCCACGGACCAGGACGCCAAATACAAGGGGAGCGTGCACGGCCGGGCCCTGCTGGAGCGGGGCGACACGGCCGCGCCCGCCTGCAACGACTGCCACGGCAACCACGGGGCGACCCCGCCGGGCGTGGCGGACATCAGCCTGACCTGCGGCCAGTGCCACCCCGCCAACATGGAGCTGTTCTCCAAGAGCCCCATGGCCCCCAAGTGGCAGCAGAAGCATTATCACGCCTGCGCCACCTGCCACAACCATCACGATGTGGCCCATCCGGACTCGGGGCTGTTCGACCCGGAGCAGGGGGTCTGCCGGAAGTGCCACCGCCCGCAGGACGCCGGTGCCCGGACCGCCGGTGAGCTCCGCGGGATGCTCGACGGGATGCAGTCGGATTTTCAGGCTGCCGAGGCCGGCCTGAAGCTCGCGGAGGAGAAGGGCATGGACGTGGCCGGGGGCTGGGACGTGCTCCAGGAGGCCAAGCAGGCCTTCTTCCAGGCCCGGACCGAGGTGCACACCTTCAGCACCGCAGCGGTGAAGGGGAAGGCGGATCCCGGCGTGGCGGCGGCGCAGAAGGCCGCGGCTCTGGGACTCAAGGCGGTCCAGGAGTTCCGCTGGCGCCGCATCTGGCTGGGCCTCGCCACCCTCATCATCACCTTCATGGTGGTGGCGCTCTACCTCAAGATCCGCGACCTGGAAAGCTGAACCGCCGGCCCTTCTCGGCCAGCCGCTCCGCGGCGGCGGGCAGAGGGGGAAGTTCAACCCGGCCGCGGCAGGGAATCCCGGGCGCCGCGCAGCAGAGTCCGCAGGGAATCGTCTTCGAGTCTGAGGCCCAAGGCGCGCTCATAGGCGGCGCGGGCTTCCCGCGTCCTCCCGGATTTCGAGAGGACGGCGCCCAGACTCATCAATGTCCAGGGATCGTCGGGCTCCAACGCCAGCGCCTCCCGGAGCCGCGCCTGCGCCGTCGCGCCGTCCCCCGCTTGGAAGAGCGCTATCCCCTCGTCCCGGCGCCGAGCCGCCCCATCCAGCCGGTCCAGGAAGGCCGCCGGCGATCCGGCCGCGGCAAGGTCCCGCTCGAACTTGTCTAAGCCCTTGAAGGAGAGCGCGTCGAGAGCCCGGAAGATGCTCTCGGTGCGGCTGTAGATGACCCGGTCCGCGAAGAGTTCCGCCGCCGGTCCCAGCGCAGACCGGGCCCGGGCGTAGAGGTCGGGCTGCCGCCGCCGGATCTCGGGGAGGGTGAGGAGCGCGCTCTCGAGCCTGGAGTTGCGGACCGGCCGGTCCGGCGCGCGCGAGCCGGACGAGAAGGCCTGCTGCAGGTCGCCGGCCGCGGCTGCGGCCCGGTGGCGGAACCCCCGGACCGACATCGTCGCGCAGAGGCTCAGGAGGAGCGCCGCGGCGGCGGCTCCCGCGTGCCGCAGCCGTCCCTTGGGCGGCAGCGCCGCCAGGGCGGAGATGGTCAAGAGGGAGGCTCCGGCCAAGGGCAGAGTGAGGTAGCGCGCCGGCCAGGTCTGGGAGGCCAGGTAGCCCGGCAGGGAACTAACGGCGACCAGATCGACCACCGGCAGGAGCGGAAGGATGAGCCAGCCCGCGCACAGCAGCCCTTGCCAGGGAGAGACCCTCCAGACGACCTGGGCGAGCAGTGCCGCCAGGAAGGCGCAGCCCGCCCAGACCGCTTCGGGCCGCGGCGCGAAAGTCCCAGGGAGGGCCAGTATGGACAGGTACCTGGCCAGCCGCTGCAGCGGCTGCCACCAGGGGCTCTCCGGGAAGAACTGCAGGGCGCCGTATTGTCCGGCGCTCACGTGCGCGAGCAGCGCGAGGAAGGCGCCCGTCACCGCGATCAGCATCCCGTAGTCCCGCAAGAGCCGCCGCGCCGGGCCCGGAGACCGCGGCCGCGCCAGGTCGTCGAGGAAGGCGAGCGCCGGGTAGACCAGGGCGGTTTCCTTAGAGAGCAGGGCGGCGCCGTAGGCGGCCGCCTCCCAACCGAGGGCGAAACCGCATCCGCGTTCGCGATGGCGGCGATGCGCCAGCAGCGCCGCCAGGCAGAATAAGGTCATGAGCTGGTCGTCGACCGAGGAGAGCCGGGTGAGGCCGGCCAGGTGCAGGGGGTGCGCCAGGTAGAGGAGCGCCGCCGCCGCCGCCCAGCGGCGCTGCGCGAATATCCCGCGCGCCAGCTTGTAGACGCAGACGCCGACCACCCACAGGAGCGCGATCTTGGCCCAGGGATAGAGCGGCAGCCGGGTGCCGAACGAGGCCCAGCAGAGGCGATGGAACACCGAGGTCAGGGGACGATAGACCTGGTTGTGGAAGGCGAGGAAGTAGTCCGGAGACAGCAGGGCGCTCCAAGAGCCCTGCGACCCCGAGAACATCCGGGAGAAATCCTCCGGCTCCACCGAGACGATGTCCGCCGCCTGCCAATAGAACGCGACGGCCGCCAGGAGCAGGAGGCCCTCGGCGACCCCCGGTCGGTCGGGCAGACCCTGCTTGCCCGGGGCGACGACCGGCTCGACGCGCTTCACCCCTTGCCGTGCCGCTCTATTGGATCCCACCAGACTCTCCCCGCCGACCCGCGAACCCCCCGGTGTTGTCCCGATATTGCAGCACGTGGGCGTCGGCCGCCTGGGCAGTCAATCCGCGCCTCAGCGGTAGTAGCGGTCCGGGTTGTAGATGAAATAGAAGTCGAACGGGTCGAGCCGCGGCAGGGTCGCGTAGCGCTGGCCCTTCTCGTCCGTCTTCTCGGCCAGCCACTGGAACTGGGCGGCCTTGGGCTTTTCCGCGAGGTCCGGGTTCTTGACGAACCCCGTCTCCTCGATCTCGTGGACCACGCTGTCCGCCCACTTGTAGGCGACGGCCTGGTCCCCGAACTCCTCCCAGTCGCCGTCCGAGTTCTTCTCGTACATCATCTTGCGGAACGCGTCCATGGAGACGCCCATCTTCTTGGCGACCGGGACGTGCAGGCGCCGTTCCCACTCCCGGGCCAGCTCGAGCTGCTCCTTGAGCTGGGTCATGTTGCCCCAGTTGACGGTGGACATCTGGTGGTGCAGGATGATGGCGTTGGGGTAGGTGTAGGAATAGTCCGCCATGGTGGTGATGACCGCGGCCATGCTGGCGGCGAAGGACTTGACCACGACGTGGACCTTGGCCTTGCTGGCCTGCATGGCCTTGATGATGCGGTAGCCCTCCATCACCGACCCGCCCGGACACTTGTCGATGACGATGAAGATGGGCTGGGTGCTGGAGATGTTGTTGAAGTAGTGGATCCGTTCCGTCACGTAATCCGCGACCCCGCCGAAGATCGGGCCGTTGAGGGAGATGCGCCGGTCGCTGATGACCAGCCGCCCCTTTTCCTTATAAAAGGGCTGGGCCAGGTACACCGGGTCCTGGTTGGCTTCCTTCTTCCAGTCTTCCTTGCGGGCGCGCAGATCCAGGTCGCTCTTGATCTGGGCCATGCGGTTGTCGAGCTGGTCCTTCTCGAAGGCCATCTTCTTCTGCTGGAGCTCCATGCGCTTGACCTCCAGGTCCATGTTCCGCTTCTCCTTCTCGCTCTCGATCTGCAGTTGGCGGAGCTCCTCGTTCCTCAAGTCGTTGAGCAGCTTGAGCTCCGCCGCCTGGCGGCTGAGCGCCTGCATGGCCTTCTGCTGCTGCTCCGCGGCAAGCTTGTTCTCCGCGACCGCTTTCAGGAGGTCCGTGTTGAGCCTGGAGAGTTCGTTCTTGTAGCGCTCATCGTTCAGGCGGTTCTGCGCCGCCAGCTTCTGCGTCTCGGTCTCGAATTTGGCGACCTCGACCTTGAGTTTCTCTCCCGCCAGGCGGTTGTCCGTCGAGACCCGGTCGAACTCGGTAGACAGGGCGTCGAGCTCCAGCTTGTGCCGCTCGCCGGCCAGCTTGTTCTCGAGGACCAGCGCGTTGAGCTTCAGCTCGGTCTCGGCGCTCTGCAGGCGCTGCTTCTCGGATATGAGTTCGTACTGGGCGTGGAGCTCGTCCTTCTCCTCCGACAGCTTGGCCAGCTTCTTGCGGAGCTTCATCGCGGCGAGCTGGTTCTCGGTGGAGAGCTTGTCCAGCTCGGCCTGCTCCGGGGAGGGCGTCTTGGGCGCCGGGGCGGCCGAGGCGGGGCCGGCCGGTTCGGGAGCCTTGTCAGCGGCGTGACTCCCGCCCGGTGTGCCGAGGGCGGCGAGCAGGACGGCGAAGGCCACGATCACGGGGATTCTCATTTTCAGGCTCCCTGGGACGGCGTTGTGAGGCTCAGTCATCCGGCGTCGCGGTGAGGAGTTCTTCCTTGAGCAGGTCCTGGATCAATCCCTCGGCGTCCTTGGCGACGCGGTCCTCGGGGGTCTCGAACTCCTGGGCGATGCGGCGGACGATCCGGGAGACGGTCTCTCCCTTGCCCAGGCGCTCCCAGATGTCCGCGGCGATGGGGTCCAGGGAGTAGTATGCGCTGGTGTCGACGTTCAGCAGGACGGCTTCTTCCTCGACCCGGCGCCAGGCGACGTTGGGGGCATGGCGGTAGGTCTCGGCTTCCCGGCCCGCGGCCTTCTTCTTCATGTAAGGGCTCGCAATGAAATATGTGGTGCACTTCGGAGGCCCGAAATCGAGCCGATTTCTAAGTAATTAGCATTTTAGACGGTGCCTGTCACTCAACTAAACTTGCTGGAACGACCTTCAGGCGGGAGATTCGGGGGGGCGGCCGATCCAGTAAGGGGAGTCGCCCAGGGTCCGCAGGAGGGTGCGGCGCACGCGCTGTCCGCCGATGAGGGGCAGGCGCACCCACAGGGGGCGTTCCATGAGATGTTCGGTCCCGGCGATGACGTGGACCGTCTTGCCGGCCTCGCGGGCCTCGCCCATGGTCCGGGCCAGTACCGCGTCGAGGCTCCGGTTCCGGGGGCCGATGGCGAGCCGGCGCATCTCCCGCCAATCCTGGAACGCCGCCCAGGCCGCCTTGGCGAATTCGACGTAATAGGGAAGCCCCCGCTTTTCGCCGAAGGCGAGCTGGTTCAGGCCGTACAGATCCATGTGATACTGGAGGGAGACGTGGTGGGAGGCGTCATAGGCGTCCAGGCTGTCCCAGGTGCGGATCTGGAGGTCGCGCAGGCCGCCTTCCCCCACCAGGGCCTCGGGGTCCATGCCGCGCCGGGTGAGGTAGCGCGCCGCCGAGACCCCGAACAGGTCGGGGCCGAAATAGGCTTCGACCAGGATGATGGCTCCTTTGCCCGGTTTCATGTCGCGCGCGATGCGGCGCATGTTCTCAGCGATGAGGGCGGTGTCCGTGTGTTTCTCACCGTACAAGAAGACCCCGGCTTGTTCCGGAGCGGCCACGTTGGACGCCGCGAAGCCGTCCGAGAATCTGAGGTCCTTCTTCCCCAGGACCTTGCGGATGAGCCAGTCTACGGGGGCGAGGCCGTGGCCGGGGGAATCCTCGATGGGCTTCCAGTCGAAGATGCTGCCGGGGGTGCCGAAGGCCACGCCGCCGGAATCGCTGCGGATCTCGACCGCTTCTCCCGCGGCTCGGCCGAGTTTCGCGCGAGGCGCCGCGCTGCGGCCTCCGGTGACGATGACCGGTACGATGCTCCTGCGGCGGCCACCCGCCTGGTCGAATACGCCGCTCCAAAGGGCGGAGAGGGAGGCCGGACCCTGGGCCTCGGGGCTCCGCTGCGCGGCCAGGGTCGCGCTCAGCGGGGCAGCGAGAGGGCGGGCGACAGCCGGGGGAACGGCGGCCTGGGGCGTCAGAGCGGCGCGGACGGTCCGGACCGATGGGAGCGCCGTCAACGCGGTGCCGGGCAGGGCGGCTGCTCCGGGGGACAGGAAGGAGGCCGACGGCCCGGCAAGGGAAAGACCCAGTCCCGCGGGACCCCCGAGGGGCGCCAGGACGGGGGAGAGCGTGGGCGCGGCGGGCGCCGGCAGGACGGTCTTGAGGTTCTGGGCCCGCCCGGGACCGGCGGCCGTCAGGAACAGGGCCGCCGCCAGGAGGATCGGACCGCGGTAGAAGCGTCTCATGGGTTCCGCTCCAAGGATAGCCTCCGGCCCTCCGTCCCGCCTGGGCCATCGGGCGGAGGAGGCATAGGTCCTTCGGAAACGCTATGATATCCTCCGGCATGAGCGTTCCCACGAGTTTCACCCTGCTCGAGCGCGTCCCGCTGGCCGAACATACCAGCATCCGCCTGGGCGGCCCCGCCCGGCGCCTGGCCGTCTGCGCCGACGAGGCCCAGGTGCGCGAGTGCCTCGACTGGGCGCGCGGCGAGGGAGCCCCCGTGCAGGTTCTCGGGGGCGGGAGCAACATCCTGTTCCCTGACTCCGGGTTCGCGGGGGTGGTCCTCAAGGTCGGCATACCGGGCCTGGAGTTCTCCGAGGAATCGGAGAGCTGGCTGGTGCGCGCGGGAGCCGGCGAGAGCTGGGACGGGCTCGCGGCCGCCGCCGCGGCGCGGGGACTGCAGGGGGTGGAATGCCTCTCGGGGATCCCCGGCTCGGTGGGAGCGACCCCGGTCCAGAACGTGGGGGCGTACGGCCAGGAGCTCGCGGACACCCTGGTCTCGGTCTCGGCCCTCGACCGCGAGACCCTGGAGACCGCGGTCCTCGACCGCGGCGAGTGCGGATTGGGCTATCGTACGAGCCGGTTCAAGGGCGTCGACCGGGACCGCTGGATCATCCTTGCGATCACCCTGCGGCTGCGCCCGGGCGGCCGGCCGGCCCTGGGCTATCCGGAGCTCGCGGCCCAGTTCCCCGGCGGCGGAGTCCCCGAGGGCGAAGCGGGGATCGCGGCGGTGCGGGAGGCGGTCCTGCGCCTGCGCCGCTCCAAGTCCATGGTGCTCGACCCGGGAGACCCGGACTCGGTCTCGGTCGGCTCCTTCTTCACCAACCCCATCCTCGGCGCGGAGGCGCTGGCGGCGTTTCGCAAGCGCGTGCGCAACGAGGGGGACGGCATGGCGCCGCCCGCGTTCACGGCCGTCGGCGGGACGAAGATCCCCGCCGCCTGGCTGATCGAGAAGGCGGGGTTCCCGAAGGGTCTGCGCAAGGGGGGGGTCGGAGTCTCCTCCAAGCACGCCCTCGCCCTCGTGAACTACGGGGGGAGCACCGCCGAACTCAGGTCTTTGGCTTCGGACATCCAGGCCGCCGTCCTGGCCCGCTTCGGCGTCTCCCTCGAGCTCGAGCCCGTCGTCGTCCGCTAGACCTTCCGCTTGAGCCGCGGGAGGACGCCTGCGGCGTAGAGGGCGGCCAGAAGGCCCAGGACGAGGCCCGCGCCGAATCCGGCGAGCGAGCCGCTCAGGGTCCACAACAGCTGGCCCAGCGTGTTGGCGGCGAAGGTCCCCAAGAGCGTCGGATAGGCGGCCCCGCCCTTCCCCTGGGCGGCGCGCCGCCGCAGGTAGAAGGCGGCGCCGCCCAGGACCGCCAGGAGCGGGAGCGCGGCCGCGAGGGCATTGTGGTGGATGAGCAGGGAGTAGCCGATGTCGGCGAGCTTCCAGCCGCCGTAGGCGGAGCCGAGCACGGACGCGACCTCTCCCAGGACGCGCAGCGCCTTCTTCCAGGCGGGGACCCCCGGAGCGTCGGCCGCGGGGGCGGGGAGTGCTTGCCGCTCCGAGGACGCGGAGAGGTCCGGGCGGGATAATCCGGGGCGCAGGGACGCGGCGGGGACCTCCGCGGCGACCGCTGCCGGAGCATCGGCTGAGACCTTCCCGCCGTCGTACGCCTGCCGCAGGCCGGACTGGACCGCGATGCCGCCGCCGTCTCCGAGCCGAGCCTTGAGCACGGGGGCGAATGCGGCGGTCAGCGCGGGGGCGGCTCGGGCCGCCGGAGAGAGGGCTGCGGCCGGCAGGTAAGCGACGGGCGATACCGAAGGGAGTATGAGGCCGGACGCGGAGGGGAGCGCCGCGCTGAGACCGGTGAGGGGAGTCCCGACGCCGGGCGCGGTGAAGGCGAGCGGGGCGAGCATCGGGAGCGGTGAGCTCGCCAGCGAGGGGAGGGTCGCCTGCGTGCGCAGCTGAGCCTCGGCGCGCGGCCCCGGGAACATGAGAAGGATTATGGTCAAGAGCATCATCGGCCCTCCGGATCAGAGGGCTCGATTATAGCCCCGCGCGAGGGAAGGGGTATGGGCCCTGCGGGGCGGCCTGCCGTCGGAAATGGGCCCATCCCCCGCTGGGCCTTTCGCAAGCCCGTCCGTATGTTTTATCCTAGGGGCGATGACCCGCCTCGGGTTCTTGCTGGGGTCCCTGTTCTCGGCCGCCGCCGTTTCCGGCGGCGAGATGCCGGCTGACGACGCCTATGCCTGCCCCGAGGGGCAGTCGCCGGTGTACGAGTCTCACACGCGGCAATGGCGCTGCAAGCCGAGGCTGGAGAAGAAGCGGGACGTGTTCTCCGACGAGAAGAACCCGCATGACCCCTGTCCGGACGGCTATTGGTGGCAGTACAACCGCAGCGACGACTGCTACCCGGCCAAATGCACCACGGACCAGAACGCCAGCGAGCTCAAGAACCTGTGCGGCAAGGGGGCCCACGAGCATCTGTCCTCGGGCGGGGACTGGACCCGTCCCATCGTCTGCGTCAACGACTATAAACCCGAGAACGAGAGGACGGGCGGGAAGAATCCCCGGGCGGGCGGCTGTCCGCTCTGCATCTTCAACAAGCGGGGGCATTACGGGGACCAGCCCCGGCCCTGGGCCTGGGAGTTCGAGAAGGCGGGGGGGACGGAGAAGGATAAGAAGAAGAGGCGGGAAGCCGCGAAGGCCGCGGCGGCGCGGCCGAAAGGGCCGGCGGGCTTCAACATCAAGACCATGCGCGTACGCGCGGCGCTGGCCAAGGACAAGAATGCGGTGAAGAAGTTCCTGCCCCGGCAGGCCTCCTGCGGCAAGGGGCGCGCGAGCGTCCCGAAGGCCGAGGGCGGGTACGCCTGCATCGGACCGGGAGAGGAAGAGTCGTGCCCGGCGGGGGCGGGACTCCTCTCCACCGGGGACCCGGGGAGGCCCGAGGCCTGCGTCCCCTGCGCCGCGGGGGAGGAGAGCATCGTCTTCGATGGCCGGTCCCGGTGCCTCTTCAACCCCTGCACGGAAGGGCTCCTGCCCGTCCCGGAGCGGGGCGTGGTGGAGCGCTATTCCTGTGCGGCTCCGGCGGAGAAGCCGGCTGCGCTCGACATGACCAAGGTCCTTGACCCGCGGCGGAAGACTCCGGCAGCGTCCCCGAAATGCGCTCCGGGGGAAGGTCTGGCTAGGAGAGGGGATGGATTCCGCTGCGGTTCCTGCGGGGATGGCCGGAAGGCGGTCCGCCGCGGCGGCTACCCGGTCTGCGGCAGGAGTTCGGAACCGCCGTGCCCGGAGGGACAGGTCCAGTCCGGGTCTGGCGAGCCGGAGTGCCAGCCCTGTCCGGCGGGTTCGGGGTATTCCGCGGACCGGGGGCCGGATTTCCCGCGCTGCCTGCCCCAGGACTCCCTGCGCATCCGGGCCGACGCCGAGACCCGCATCGACGACAAGGCCTCGGTGCCCCTGCTCCGTTGAGCGAGCCCATACGGCGCCTGTCCCGCAGCCGCTGGAAGCGGCGTCGATCCGCTGCTTCAGCGGCGGCGGCGACGGATACCCTTGGCGAGATGACGGAGGGTGTTGTAGATCAGCTCCCGGTCGTCCTGGGAGTTATCCCGGAGCAGGCCGCCGATCTTGGATTCCCAGCCTTCCGAAGGCGGCGGGGGGGACTCGTTGAGGAGGTCGCCCATGCGCAGGGAGAGGGCCTGGGCGAGCTTGCGCAGCGTCTCGATGCTGATCTTCTTGCTCCCGCGCTCGATCTGGCCGATATAGGCGGGATGGAGCCCCGCCCTTTCCCCCATTTCGTCCTGCGTCCAGCCCAGGCGAACCCTCTCTATTCTCAGGCGCGAACCAAGCTCTCGGTAGATATCGGGCACGGCGCCAATTCTATACCAAAGCCCGCGAGATGCACAGCCACCACAAGGTTTGACAGGTAAAACCCCCAGGCATTGACTGGTCGGGGTTCTCCTGCTATTCTCCTATGGTGGATATCCTGATCGCGGACGACGAACCCTCCGTTCGGCGCGTGTTGGGGCGCATGGTGGATCGCTTGGGCCATCGGGCGCTGACGGCCGGTGACGGCAAGGTCCTGGCCGATACTTTTCAGCGGGCCGCGCCCGCCGTCGTGCTCTGCGACGTGAATTTCGGGACCGAGGACGGGATCGCCCTGTGCCTGGCCCTGAAGGCGCGGGGGACGCGGACCGCCTTCGCCATCATGACCGGGGATGTGGAATCCGCTCTGCGGGCCGAATCAGCGGGTTTCGAGACCGTCTTGCTCAAGCCCATCACCTGGGTGCGTCTCGGCGAGGTGCTCAGCGGATTCGCCCATCGAGCGGAAGAATCACCCGATGGGTAGCACGGCGGCTCTGTCGACGGCCTTGCGCCAGAGAGAGGAGACCAGGTAGTCCGGCAGGCGCTCGGCCGGGACCCAGCGGGCCGCGGCAGGAATGGGTCCCGGGGGGAGCGACCCCGCGCGCAGGGTCAAGGTGATGCGGTGGCGGGTGATGCTGTGGCGCAGGCGGCACAGCTCGGGGCCGGCTGTCCCGGCCGGGACGTGCCGCGTCTCGGGCAGGGACCAATGCCGGGGGAGCAGGCGTTCCTGGTCTGAGCGGCGCCAGAGCAGGACCTTGTCCCCCCGGCGCAGGAGCAGCGCTTCGACCGCCACGGGAAGGGTCGCGGACCGGCGGCCGGACTCGGGGAGTTCGTCCTGCAGTCCGCGGGCGAAGGCGCGGCAGTGGGCGCGCCAAGGGCAGTCGCCGCAGAGCGGCGCGTCCGGCCGGCAGACCAGGGCCCCGAGCTCCATGAGCGCCTGGTTCCAGTCACCCGGGGCGCGGCGAGCCAGGAGTTCCCGGGCCAATTCCCAGACCCGCTCCGAAGCGGGCTTCCGGCTCGGGTCGCCGAAGACGGCGAAGGCCCGGCAGAGGACGCGCGCCACGTTGCCGTCCACGAGCTCATGAGGCTTCCTGAAAGCGATCGACGCAATCGCGGCCGCCGTATAGCGGCCGAAGCCGGGCAGGGAGCGCAGGGCCGCGAGGTCCTCGGGGATGCGCCCGGCGTGCTCGGAGGCGATGCGCCGCGCGGCGGCGAGCAGGTTCCGGGCGCGCGAGTAGTAGCCCAGTCCGGCCCAGAGGCGCAGGACCTCCGCCTCCCGGGCCCGCGCCAGGGCGGGGAGGTCCGGGAAGCGGCGGAGGAAGCGCTCGAAATAGGGGAGCACCGTCGCGACTTGGGTCTGCTGGAGCATGACTTCGGAGATCCAGGTCCGATAGGGGGAGGGGCGCTCCCGCCAGGGGAGGCGGCGGCGGTTGCGGCGGTACCAGCGGAGCAGGGACCGCCGCATCTCACTCGTACCGCAATGCGTCGACCGGGTCGAGCTTGGAGGCCTGGTAGGCCGGGTAGAGCGAGAACAGGAAGCCCGCTCCGACGGAGATCCCCAGCAGGGCGAGGAAATGCCACCAGACCAGGCTCTGGATCTGCTCGGAGCCCTCGCGGCTCAGGTAGTTCAGTCCGACCAGTCCCAGGCCGATGCCCGCGACCCCGCCCAGCAGGCCCAGGAGCATGGCCTCGGTGATGAACTGGACGATGATGTCGAGCCGCGTCGCGCCGACGGCCCGGCGGATGCCTATCTCGCGGATGCGGGAGAAGATGGTGGCCAGGGTGACGTTCATGATGCCGATGCCGCCGGCCAGGATCGCGACGATGCCCACGGAGAGGACCGCGACGGCGTACTCCTTCATCCGGTTGAGCATCCCCTGCACCATCTCGCGGAAGTCGTCGATCTTGAAGTCCTTGACGCCCCGGTGCCGGGAGTCGAGCAGGGCCTCGATGGCGCGGCGCGCGCCGGGGACCGTCATCACGTCGCCGGTGTCCACGATGATCTCGTCGACCGCGTCCGGGTTCGGGGCGTCCCCGCGGCGGGAGCTCGTGAGGTAGCGCTGGGCCGTGCTGATGGGGACGAAGGCGGAGCCGCCGCCGCCCTGGCGGAACCAGCGGGGGTCCTTGTCCTTGGGCGGCTGGCGCAGGACGCCGATGACCGTGAAGACCTGGTGCTTGAGGAAGACGGTCTTGCCCAGCAGGTCGTTGTGTTTCACGAAGGACTGGAAGTCCGTGTCCTTCCACCATTGCGCCCAGAACGGCTTCTCCTCGGCCCAGCCGCCGGGTTCGTCCAGGATGACGACCCGGGCGGCGCTGCGCACGTCCGCCTCGTCGAAGAAGCGGCCGCGCAGGGTGTAGACCCAGCCGCGCTTGCGCCAGTCCAATGACACCCCTTCGACCTGGATGTCGCTCTTGAAGTCCCCGTGCTGGAATTCCAGCCAGGCCCGGGCGGAAGGGGACACCATGTAGAGCCAGGGGAGCGTCTCCCGGATCGCGGCCGCGTCCTGGATGGTGAGGCCCTTGGACAGGCCGCTGTCCTTCACTTCCTTGTCGCGGTCCTCGCGGATCTCGATGCGTCCGGGGCCGGCCAGGTCCATGGCCTTCTCCCGCCGCTCGTACATCCGGTTGACCTCGGCGAAGGTGTAGAGGATGGCGGCCACCCCGAACATGATGGCCGAGAAGCTGAGGAAGGAGCGCAGCTTGTGGGACCAGATCTCGACGAAACCCGTGCGCAGGGGCTCGGAGAACATCATAGCCACGAACCTCCCCCGCGGGGAGGTGAGTAGTCGAGGGGGCCGATTCCGTTCATCGTTTGCCGTTTCCTCGGAGCCGTTCGTCTTCGACGATCCGTCCGTCCTTCACGTGGAGGATCCGGTCCGCGCGCTCCGCCACGCCGCGGTCGTGGGTGACCAGGATGAGCGTCATCCCCGAGCCGTGCAGCTCGCCCAGGAGTTCCAGGATCTCGACGGCGGTCCGGGAATCGAGGTTGCCGGTGGGCTCGTCGGCCAGCAGCACCGAGGGGCGGTTGGCGAGGGCGCGGGCGATGCCCACGCGCTGGCGCTCGCCCCCGGAGAGTTCCAGGGGCGTGCGGGTGACCTTGTCTCCCAACCCGACCCGGCGCAGGAGGTCCGCGCCCCGCGCGCGGCGTTCGGTTCCGCCGAGGCCGGCGTAGCTCATGGGCAGGCAGACGTTCTGGAGCGCCGTCATCCGGGGCAGGAGGTTGAAGGACTGGAACACGAAGCCGAGGCGATGGCGCCGCAGGAGCGTGCGCTCCCGGTCGCTGAGCCCGTCCACGCGCTCGCCGCCGAGGGAATAAGTCCCCGAGGTCGGCTGGTCCATGAGGCCGAGGATGTTGAGCAGGGTGGACTTGCCGCAGCCGGAGGGGCCCATGATGGCCGCGAACTCCCCTGCCTCGACCCGCAGGGAGACCCCGTAAAGGGCCTGGAAATGCTGGGAGCCGCCGTCGCCGTAGATCTTGACGAGGTCGGTGGTCTCTATCATGGGCGGGTCAGATCGCGGTCATGGCCCGGCGCACCTGCTGCGCCTTGCGGCGCAGGGCGCGGCCGCCTTCCTTTCCCTTCTTCCCGGCGGCCGCCTTGAGGGCCTCCGGAGGCGCCGGGTCGAAGGCCTCGGGCTTCTCGGTCAGGACCTTCTCCCCGTCCTTGAGGCCTTGGAGCACCTCGACGTCGGTCTCGGTGCGCATCCCGGTCTTCACGAGGGTCTGCTTGGGCTTGCCCCCGGGGGGGGCCTGGAGGTACGCCACCGAGGCGCCGCCCTCGTCGAAGAGGGCGGCGAGCGGCATCTTGAGCGCGTGGGCGCGGTGTTCCAGCGTCGCGTCGACCCGCGCGGTCATCCCGGTGCGCAGGCGCGGGTCGTTGCGGCCCAGGGAGACCTCGACGCGGAACACCTTCCCGCCGCGGTTGTCTTTCTCCGCCTGCGGCGAGATCATGCTGACCGTGGAGGGGAACTCGGCGCCGGGCAGGGCGTCGACCTTCACCAGCACGGACATGCCCTCGCGGAGCTTGAGGATGTCCATCTCGTTGATCTTGAGCTTCACGACGACCCGGCGCATGTCCGCGATGGTCATCAGGTAGGTCGGGCTCTGGGACTCGAAGATGCCGGTGACGTAGTCGCCGATCTCCGCGAAGCGCGCGTCCGCGCTGCTGGCCTCGGGGTTCTTGATGTAGCGGATGAGCACGCCGTCGATCGGGGCGGTGACGGTGGAGGGCAGGAAGCGCTCGGACTCCGTCCTGCCCGGCTGGATGACGGCCAGAGTCTGCCCGGCGCGGACCGCCTGGCCCTCGTGCACCGGGAGCTCGATGATGCGGCCGCTGACCTTGGAGGCGATGTTCACGGAGTCCTTGGCGGCGATGTCCCCCAGTTCGGTGAAGCGCAGGCTCATCTCGCCCTGGGTCAGGGCGACGATGGTCAGATCGAGCTTCGGCTTCTTGGGCTTCTTCTGGTACTGCCGGAACCCGAGGCCGCCCGCGGCGGCGACCAGGGTCAGGATGGTCACGAGCTTCCAGCTTTTCCTGATGAGTCTTTTCATCGCCATATGGGCACCCCGATGGCCACCTGCCAGCGCGCCCAGTTCACGTTCGCGTCGTGGAAGGACTGGACCCGCTCCTGCTGGGCGTTGAAATAGTCCGCCTGCGCCTGCGAGAGCCGGATGACGTCCGCGCTGCCTTGGCTGTACTGCTCCTGCACGATCTCGAGATTCTGCCGCGAGATGTCCTCCTTGCGGAGGGCGATCTCGTGGGAGCGGATGGCGCGCATGAGCTCGATGTGCGCCTGATACACCTCTTCGCGCAGGGCGCGCCGGAGGGCCTCGCTCCCCTGGCGGCTCTTGCGCCACTGCGCGCCCGCCGCCGCGACGTCCTGGGTCTGGGAGTAGAGATTGAAGGCGGACGGGAGCGCCAGCTTGAGGGTGAAGTTGTAGTCCGTGTTCCGGAGCCCGTAGCTCGTGGGCGGCCGGCCGTAGGCGGCGTCGTAGCGCTGGCTGAGGTCGAAGTCGAGGCTCAGGCCGGGTCCGGCGCTGATCTTGGCGAGGCGGTAGTCGGCGTCCGCGAGCTCCAGGCTCAGACGGTCCTTGCGCATCTCGGGACGGTCGAGGAGCGCGCTCCGGAGCCCGGCTTCCAGGTCCGGGACCGCGGGGGGCACGGCGCCGGCCGGGTCCGGGAAGGCCGCGGGGGAGTCCTCCGCGCGGGTGACCGCGACGTTGAACCGGAAGAGGGCGAGGCGGCGCTGGGCTTGCGCGGTCTCGGCGGAGAGCCGGGTGGACTGCCAGTCGGTCTCGGTCTTGAGCAGGTCGGAGAGGCTCTTCATCCCGTGCTGATAGCGGTCCAGGGTGAGTTCGTATTGGGCCTTCTGGACCGACAGGTTCTGCGCGGAGACCGCGAGCAGCTTGTCGCGCAGGAAGAGCCCGTAGTAGGTCCGGACCGCTCCCAGGGCGGTGTTCTGCAGGCGGGTCTCGAACTCCAGGTCCGCGGCGCGCTGCTTCAGGCTCTTGGAGCGCAGTGAGAGCTCGTCTTTGAAGCTGTTGAAGAAGTTCCAGTTCAGGCCGGGGGTGAGGGTGAGGTCGTCGGCTCCGGCGCGCCAGGACCCGAAGGTGAAGCGCGGCCCGCCGGCCAGCTGGGCGGGCCGCAGGACCGCGGCGAAGGCGAGGGAAGGGAAATAGGCGCGGGCGAACTGGGAACGCCGCACCGCCGCGGCCGCGCTCGAGTCCTCCCGGGCCTGCTGCACTTCCGGGGAGGCTTCCAGGACGGCGCGGACGTAGGTCCCCGTGGACCAAAGCGCCCCTTCAGGTTCCGGCTGCGCGGCGGCTCCGGCGGGGGGCGGGAGCAGCGACAGCAGGAGCAGGGAGCCCAGGAGCCGCATGGGGTGGGCTATTCCTGGATGACCAGGTTCGCCATCACGGCCTGCACGCCCTTGACGCGCCGGACGACCGACTCGATCTGGCGCTTCTCCTCATAGGAGCCTACGATGCCGGAGAGCGTCACGGCGCGCATGTGGGTGTTGACGTCCAGGTACTGGACGTTGATCTCCTCGTGCGCCTTGAGTTCCGCCCGGACCCGCGCCGTGATGCCGGCGTCGCTCAGGTCCATGTCGCGCAGCGAAGGCCCGCAGGCCGTGAAGGCGACAGCCAGGGCCAGGGTGATCCAGCCTCGCGCGCGCGGGGGGAATATCGTCTCGATGATCGCCATGGCTGTCGCTCCTTGCGGCCTTGAACGAGGGAGGTATTGATTGTACAATTTTGCTGCCCGCATGAAAATCCTCCTGGCGACGAACAATCGCCACAAAGTGTCGGAGATCGCCGCGATCCTGTCGGATGAAGGGTTGGAGCTGCTTTCGCTGGACGATTTTCCCGGCTCGAAGCCGGTCGTCGAGGACGGCCGGACGCTCACCGAGAACGCGGTGAAGAAGGCGGTGACCCCGGCCCTGGAGCACGGCGTCTGGGCCCTGGCCGACGACACCGGGCTCGAGGTCGCCGGCCTGGCCGGGGGGCCGGGGGTGCATTCCGCCCGGTACGCCGGCCCGGAGTGCGATTTCGCGGCGAACTGCCGGAAGCTGCTCGAGACGCTGCGGGGGCGCGGCTCCTCCGAGCGGAAGGCCGTGTTCCGCTGCGTGGTCGCCCTGTCCTCGCCGCAGGGCGTCGTGCGCGTGGCCGAAGGCCGGCTGGAGGGGGAGATCTGCGAGGCGGGGTCCGGCGACAACGGCTTCGGCTACGATCCCGTGTTCTACATCCCCTCGGCCAAGAAGACCCTGGCGGAGCTGAGCGTCTCGGAGAAGAACCGCCTGAGCCACCGGGCCCGCGCCCTCCAGGCCATCCTGCCGGTCCTGAAAGGAATCCCCGCATGAAGATCCCGCGCTGGGCCGTGCGTCCGGAGAACATCCTCTTGCACGGTCCCTGCCGGTCCATAGCGGCAGGGGCCGTACTCTTCGGCATGCTGGTCTGCGCGGGGACCGCGGTCCGCCTGAGCGCCGACCCCGCCCCGGAAGCCCCGGCCGCGGCCCCGGCCCCGGCCGCCGCCCCCGCCCCGGCGCAGCTGACGCCGGAACAGCGCGCCGAGCTGGAGCGCACCCGCGCCGAGCTGGAGACCGCGCTGCAGGCCGACCCGAAGAACGTCGAGCTCTGGCGCAAGCTCGGCTTCGCCTGCCAGGGCCTGGGGCTGGCGCCGAAGGCCCGCGAAGCCTTCGCGAAGGTCGTCGCTCTGCGTCCCGGGGACGCGGGCGGCTGGTTCATGCTGGCCCTGGTCCACGAGAAGCTCGGCGACCGCGCCGGCGCGCTGGAGGCCTGGCGGCAGTTCCTGCAGTTCGCCGTCCGCCCCGAGGGCAAGGCCGTGGCCAAGAAGCACATCCAGTTCCTGGAAGCGCAGTGAATCCCGCCGCGCGCCTCCGTCCTCTCCTCCTGTCCGCGCTCGCGGCCGCGGTTCTCTGCGGCGGTTGTTCGGGGCCGGAGGTGGCCTTCAACTCCCGCTACGAGTTCTCCAAGCTCCGCCGGGTCGCGGTGGCCTCGTTCGAGGGCAGCGGGGGGGCCGCGGCGGCCGACTACCTGTCTCACGCCCTGCTCGCCAGCGGCGCGGACGTCGTGGAGCGCAGCCGCTTGGAGGCGGTGCTCAACGAACAGAACCTCAGGGCGCGCGGGGTCCTCGACCCCGAGACCGTCCGCAGGGTGGGCAAGATCCTCGGCGTGGACGCCGTGTTCCTGGGCTCGGTGACCGAGTACGCCCCCCAGCAGAGCTACCTCATCGTGACCGACTCCTCGGCCAACTACATCGTCGCGGGCGCCGCCCCGGTCGGGAGCGGCACCCGCTTCACCAACACCCCGGCCTTCGGCGCTCCAGGCACCAGCATCCTGACCTCCTCGGCCCAGGTGGGGCTCACCGCCCGGCTCGTCGACGTGGAATCCGGGTCGGTGGTCTGGTCCGCCCATCAGAGCTACGAGGGGTTCGACCTGGACTCCGCGATGTCCGCCGTGACCGTCTCCTTCGCCCGGACCCTGGCCCACGTCTGGCGCCGCTGATGCCCGCCCCTTCCCGCCGAGGCCCTGCCGCCGTCGGCGCATTGTTCCTGCTCCTGGCCGGCGCGCGGTTCACGGCGGCCGGCCGGACCGAGACGGCTCCGCAGCGCACCTATTGGGACCGGCTGATGGAGGTCCAGGCCGCGCGCAACGTGATGGCGGGCTCCATCCTGCTCGCGGAGAAGCGCTACGACGACGCGGTCAAGGAGCTGGCCAACGCGGCGGTCCAGACGCCCGACGATCCCAAGGTCCATCAGCTCCTCGGCGCCGCCTATTATTGGTCCGGCCGGGTGGACCAGGCCGAGGTCGAGTTCCGGGAGAGCCTCCGGCTCGACGCCCAGGACGCCCAGACGCACGTCCTCCTGGGCATCGTCTACGCCTGGAACGGGAAGACCCTGCCCGCCTACGAGGCGTTCCAGACCGCCGCGGCCCTGGACGGGAACCGCGCCGACATCCAGATGAATCTGGGCTCGGTCGAGGAGACGCAGGGGCGCTTCCCGGAGGCCCTGGCCCACTTCCGCAGGGCCGTGGACCTGGACCCGGAGCATCCCCTGTACCACTATCAGCTCGGGATGCTCTACCGCCTGCTGGGCCGCGACGAGGACGCCATGGCGTCCTTGGAGCGGTCTCTCAAGCACTACGCCCGCTACCAGGACGCCATGCTCGAGCTGGGCTCCGTCTATGAGCGCAACGGCCGCTCCACCCAGGCTTTCGACATGTTCGAACGGGCGGTGAAGATCAAGGAGCGCGACGCCGTGGCCCGCTACCGGCTGGCCCGCGCCGCCTTGAAGCTCGGCAAGAGCGACAAGGCCCGGCAGGCCCTGGCCGGGGTGTTCCGCCTGACGCCCGCGGACCGCTCCCGGGGACTGGCGCTCTCCGTCTCCTACGGCGGCAAACCCGATGGGGGGGGACGGGGGGGGCCCTCCGCCCCCGGCGGTCAGGCGCCGGTGCCGGCGCCCGCGCCTGCCGCTCCGGCCCCGCTCGAGGTGCTGGCCAAGAACCTGGCGCGCATCCCCTTCGACCAGGACGCCGCCCTCGAGGTGGACATGGCGTTCCTGTCCAAGCCCAAGATCGTCCAGCGCAAGGTCGACGAGACCCCCTCTTCCCTCAAGCGCGCCCTGGAGGACGCGGGCAAGCCGCAGAATCCCCTGAAATCCACCCGGCGGGAGTTCAGCCTCCCCGCGGGGAGCGGCGAGGCCCGGCGGCAGGATATCCAGCGGGTCCTCGACGACCTGCAGAGGGTCCTGGACGCGGCCCCGCCCGACGCGGAGACGCGGCTGGCCATGAACCTGAAGTTCTCCGACCGCCCTTCCGGCGCCCCCGCGGGCGCGGGCAAGGGCGGGGACCCCAAGGTCTCCTACCAGCCGCGGGACGTGGGCAACGACATGGGGCTCTGGGTGGTCGGCACGGGCTGGACCACCCTCGTCGAGGAGGCGCTGGAGGAGGACGAGGAGACGCTCCCCAAGAACGGCGCCTTGTGGTGGGTCGTGGAGGGCATCGGGCGCTCCACCTTGGGCGATTCCGAGCGCGCCTCCGCCGCCTTCGAGCGGGCTTTGGCGCTGGATCCCCGCAGCGAGCTGGCCTACCTGGGACGGGGCGTGGCCATGGTCATCCGGGGCGACGAAGCCGGCGCCGTGGAGGCCTATCGCAAGGCGCTCGCCATAAACCCCAAGAACCAGAGCGCCGCGGAGGGGCTCAAATGGCTCCTGCAGGAGCCGGCCAAGGAGAGCACCCCATGAACCCCGAGAAGCGCCTCCCCATGATGGATTTCGTCCGGCGGGTCCATTTCGTCGGCATCGGGGGAGTGGGGATGAGCGGCATCGCGCAGATCCTCCTCAACCTCGGCTACACGGTCTCCGGCTCGGACCTGAAGGAGACCGAGCTGACCCGCAGCCTGGCCGACGCCGGGGCCCGGGTCCGCATCGGCCACCGGGCCGGGAACATCCGCGGCGCGGACGTGGTCGTGTTCAGCACCGCGGTGGACCTCGCCAACCCCGAGCTGCGCGCGGCCCGGGCCGCGGGGATCCCCGTCGCCCGCCGCGTCGAACTGCTGGCCGAGATCGCCCGGCTCAAGAAGACCATCACCGTCTCCGGGACGCACGGCAAGACCACGACCACGGCCATGATCGCCCTGGCCCTGGAGAAGGCCGGGGTCGACCCGACCGTCATCGTAGGGGGGCAGGTGGCCCTTTCCCGCGGGGGTCAGGGGAGCACCGCCAAGCTGGGGCTGGGGGAGTACCTCGTCGCCGAAGCCGACGAGTCCGACGGGTCCTTCCTCAAGCTCTTCCCTCTCGTCGCGGTGGTGACCAACGTGGACGACGACCATCTGGACCACTACGGCACCTTCGCGGCCCTCCAGGAGGCGTTCCTTGAGCACCTGCGCCATCTGCCGTTCTACGGCACCGCGGTGCTCTGCGCCGACGACCCCGTGGTCCGGAGCCTCCTGCCCAAGGTAGACCGCCCGGTCGTCACCTACGCGCTGGCGGACTCACGAGTGCGGGCCGATTGGATCGGCCGCCTGCTCCCGACGGCCCCGGGGCGCGGGGAATGCCGGATGGAGGTCCGTTACCGGGGCAAGAAGCTGGGGCTCCTCGCGCTCAGGGTCCCCGGCCGCCACAACGCGCTCAACGCCCTGGCCGCCGTGGCCGTGGGCCGGGTGCTGGGCCTCGACCGGGCGCGGCTCTTCGCCGGGCTCTCCGAGTTCCGGGGGGTCGGCCGGAGGCTGGAGCTTCTGGGCGAGGCCGGCGGCATCCGGGTCATCGACGACTACGGCCACCACCCCACCGAGGTCCGCGCCACGCTCGCGGCCCTGCGCACCGTGTTCCCGCGCGGCGGCAAGCGGGGGGCAAGGGGGCCTCGGGGGCGGCGCGTCGTGGTCCTGTTCCAGCCGCACCGCTACACGCGGACCAAGTCGCTCTTCCGCGCTTTCGGGGCGGCCTTCGCGGCCGCGGACCAGGTCTATATCATGGACATCTACCCCGCCGGCGAGAAGCCCATCCGCGGGGTCAGCTCGCGGCTCATCCTCGACGCCATGGCGCGGCAGGGCCGGCGGGCGCAGGCCTTCACCCGCACCGTGGACCTCATGCGCGACCTGCGCGAGGGGGACGTCCTGCTGACCTTGGGCGCGGGCGACGTGTGGAAGTCGGGCATGGATGTCCTGCGCCGCCTGCAGGCCCACACCTACGCCGCCGTCTGACCCTCAGTCCCCCCATCGGTCCCGGGGATTAAGTTATTTAAGTTGTTCTACGTCACCCAAGAAACTTAATCCCCGGGATTAAGTTGTTTAAGTTGTTTTCCCGCGGGTAACTGGTAGAATCGCAGGCGGGACATGGGCGCGAAATACGACCAGCATTTCCTGAACGACGAAAGCGTCGCGGACCGCATCGTCGCGGCCGCGGGGATCCGGCCGGGGGACGCCGTGGTCGAGATCGGGCCGGGCCGGGGGATACTGACCGGCCGCCTGCTCCAGGCCGGAGCGGAGCTCACCGCTGTCGAAGTGGACGGCCGGCTGGTGGAACGGCTCCGGGAACGCTTCGCCGGGGAGGGCCGGCTCAAGCTGGTGCACTCCGATTGGCTGAAGCTGGACCTGGGCGGCCTTCCCGCCCCCAAGGCCATCGTGTCCAACCTCCCCTATTCGATGGGGAACCCCATCCTGCAGAGCCTCCTCGCCTGGCCCGGCTGGAGCTCGGCGGTGCTCATGTTCCAGAAGGAGGTCGCGGAGCGCATCCTCTCGGGGCCCGGCTCGCGCGGCTACGGGCTCCTGGGGCTCTCGGTGCACATCCATGCCTCGGCCGAGCTGCTCTGCGTCGTGGGCCGGGACAGCTTCGATCCGCCGCCGCGGGTGGACTCGGCGGTGCTGGTCTTGCGCCGCCTGAGCGCGAGCCGCCTGCCCGGGGACCTGCCGGAGGGGGACTTCTTCCGCGTGGTCAAGGCCGCCTTCAGCCAGCGGCGGAAGGTCGCCCCCAAGGCGTTGGCGGCCGGGCTGGGCATCCCCAAGAGCCGGGCGGAGGAGGCCCTGCGCGGGGAGGGGATCGCTCCGACGGCGCGGGCCGAGGACATCGGTTTCGAGGCCTTCGTGGGCATCGCGAGGCGTTTGCGGTGACCCCCACCCCGGCTTCGCCGGTCCTCCCCCACGAAGTGGGGGAGGGTAGGGAGGGGGATTTGCTAGAATTCCTGCGCCTGTGAAACGAGTCCTCCTATTCAGCGAAACGCAATCCTGGTGCGGGGCGGCGGCCCAGCAGCTGGCCCTCGCCAAGGGCTTGGCCGCGGCGCAGTGGGAGGTCCGGGTCGCTTCCCCGGAGCACGGCGAGTTGGCCAAGCGCGCGGCCGCCGCGGGCTTCATCCACCTCCCCATAAACCCCCAGCAGGACCACGACCTCTCGGTCGCCTGCCGGCTCGCGCAGTCCATCCAGGAGGGCGGGATCGACGTCCTGCACGCGCATCAGCCCCGGGCCCATGCCGTGTCCCTGGCGGCCCTCGCCATCCTCTCCGGCGCGGGTCCGGCCTTCATTGTCACGCGCCGCCTGCCCCTGGGCACGGCCAAGCAGGGGCACAACAGCCTGAAATTCCGCAACCCCCGGGTGAACGGCTTCATCGCGGTCTCCGAGGCCATCCGGCGCGAGTTGCTGGAAGCGGGGGTAGCCCCGGAGAAGGTCGTCACCATCCCCAACGGCGTGGACATCGCGACTTTCCAGCCCGTGGCCAAGGATGAGGAGCTCCTGCGCGAGCTGGCCATCCCCGACGGGGTCCCGGTCATCGGGAAGATCACCCATTTCAACGACTGGAAGGGGCAGCCCATCGTGATCGAGGCGGCCGCCCGCATGGCGGCCGAGGGCCGCCGGGCCGTATTCCTCTTCGCGGGGCGGGGCACGGACTCCGAGGAGATGAAGTCCCGGGTGCGCAAGGCCGGACTGCCCGAGGAGAGCGTGCGCCTGCTGGGCTTCCGCAACGACGTCCCGCGCGTCCTGTCGGTCTGCGACGTCAGCGTGAGCGCCGCGACCCGCGGGGACTGCATCGCCGGGGCGGTCCGGGAATCTTTGGCCATGCGCATCCCCGTGGTGGTCTCGGACACCCCGGGCAACGTGGAATTGATCCAGGAGGGGCGCACCGGCCGGACCTTCGCGGCCGGCTCGGCGACGGACCTGACCCGCGTCCTGGGCGAGACCCTCGACGACACGGTGGCCGCGCGCTTCCAGGCCCTCGAAGGCTGCAAGCTCGTCCGGGAGCGCTACAGCAACGAGCGCCTCGTCGAAGCGACCCTCGACTTCTACCAGAAGACCCTAGCGCGCAAGTCGGCGCCGGCCAAGGATCCCCAGCGCTGATTCCAGCGCCTTCCAGGCCGCCGCGGCCGGGATGGACCTGCAGGACTCCCAGCAGTCAGACACGACGCAGAAATGCGGGACGCCGCCCATCTCCGCGACGAGTCCCGCGGGCACGTCCTGGGGCGACCAGTCCGGGAGCAAGGAGGCGGGGCAGAAGCCCTGCGGCGTCCACACCGTCCGGGTGTAGTCCCCGAGCAGGAGGAAGGTCGGGACTCCGGCCGCCACGGCCAGGTGGGCCGTCCCCGTGGCGTTGCCGATGAAGAGGTCCAGGGCCTGGAGCACCCCGGCGGCGGTCGCGGCCGTCTGCGGGCCCAGGATCGGGACCGGGCGGGGGAGCCGGTCGACGATGGCGCGGACCGGCGCCTCTTCCCCCGGGCCGGAGAAGAAGAACAGGCGGCACTCGGGCCGGGTGAGCAGGTTCCGCGCGAGGGCGGCGAAGCCCTCCTCGGGCCAGCGGTTGTCGAATTTCTTGAAGTTCCCCGGGTGGATGCCGATGCGGACGATCCCCTCTCCGCCCGGCTGCAGGAGGGAGTCCGCGAGGGCGCGGCCGCGCTCCAGGTCCGCCTCGGGGATCTGTATCCGGAGGCGCGGCTCGAAGGGAGCCCCTAAGGCCTGAGCCAGGCGGCCGTAGCGGGCGAGCATGTGCTCCTCCGGGCCGGGGGCCTCCAGGAGACGGTCGAACAGGGCCGTGCCGCGGCCCTTGTCGAAGCCGAGCTTGACTCGGGCCCGGGCCAGCCAGGTCAAGGTGGAGGACGCCCGGGAGAACGAGGTGTTGAGGTCGATGAACAGGTCGGCCTCCTCCGCGCGGAGTTCCCGGACCAGGCGCAGGTTCTCGAGCGGGCGGTGGCAGCGGCGCAGGAGCAGGATCCGGTCCGGTCCCACGAGCAGCGGCCCGGCCGCGCCCCCGGCCTCCCCCGCGATCAAGGTGATCCGGGCTCCCGGGAAGCGCGCGCGCACCGCCGCGAGCGCGGGGGTGGAGAGCAGGATGTCCCCCAGTCGGCCTATCCAGAGCAGGACGATCCGGCGGACGTCGTTGAGCGGGAGAGATTCCACCGAAATATTCTACAATTATCAGCCGGTATCGATTCGGCGCATCGTAAGAGAGAGGGAGGCAGGATGATCACCCCCAATAACTTCCGGGAAGGCCTGATCTTCGAGGACGACGGCCGCGTCCTGCAGGTCATCTCCTATCAGCACCACCGCAAGAGCCAGTCCCGAGCCAAGGTCCAGACCAAGCTCCGGGACGTCAACAGCGGAGCCATCGTCGAGATCAACTACTCCTCCGAGACCAAGTTCAAGGAGGTCGAGGTCCATAAGCGCGACTTCCAGTACCTCTACACCGACGACCGCATGCTGCACTTCATGGACGCGGAGACCTTCGAGCAGGTGACCCTGCCCCGGGAGCGCCTGGGCGAGAGCGTCAAGTTCATGATCGAGAACATGGACGTGATCGGGGTGTTCTTCGACGGGGTGTTCCGCACGGTCGAGCTCCCGGCGAACGTGGTCGTGACCGTCTCCTCGGCGGAGCCAGGGGTGAAGGGGGATTCGGTTTCAAACCTCCAGAAGCAGGCCACCACCAACAACGGCATCACCCTGAAGGTCCCGCTCTTCATCAAAGAGGGCGACAGCATCCGGGTGGATACGCGGACCGGGGAGTACCTCGAGCGCGTGTAGCAGGGATCCCCTTAATGATCCGCGGCATCATCTTCGACGTAGACAACACGCTCACCGACTTCATGCGCACCAAGCGCGCGGCGGTGGACGCGGCGGTCGAGGCCATGATCGACGCGGGGCTCCAGGTCGAGAAGGCGAAGATGGTGGACACCATCTTCGAGCTCTACTGGAAGGAAGGGGTGGAGGACCAGAAGATCTTCGACAAGGTGCTCGTGCAGGAGCAGGGGAAGGTCGACTACCGCATACTCGCGGCGGGCATCTTGGGCTACCGGCGCGCCAAGGCCGGGGCGCTGTCCTTGTATCCGCACGTGAGCCTCACTCTCTTCGAGCTGCTCAAGCTGGGCATCCGGAGCGCGGCCCTGTCCGACGCGCCCAAGCTCGAGGTGTGGCTGCGCATCGTCGGGCTGGGCCTGCACCACTACTTCGACCACGTGGTGACTTCCGCGGACTTCGGCGTGCACAAGCCGGACCCGCTCCCCTTCCGCAAGGCCCTGGAGGCCCTGGGCACCGCTCCCGGCGAGACCCTCATGGTGGGGGACTGGGCCGAGCGGGACGTGGCCGGGGCCAAGGGCCTGGGGATCAAGACCGCCTGGGCCAAGTACGGCGACACCCACCAGACCGGGGATTTCGGCGCGGACTATGTGCTCGAAGACGTCATCGAGCTCCTGGACATCGTGCGCAAGGAGAACAGACTCCCATGAGAACCTATCCGGCGCTCGCGGTCCTGGTCGCGGCATCCGTGCTGGGTCTGGCCAGGCCCGCCGAGGCCCGCACGACAGAGCGCCTCAACGTTGTGGGAGTGCGAAGCGCGGCGGCTGGCGCTGGGGCAGAAGTAATGAGCGGGGAGCTTTTGGTGCGCTTCAGCAGCGCGGCGTCCGAGGGGGAGCGCACGGCGGCGCTGGCCTCCGTAGGGGCTCGGATCATAGATGAACTTGAGTCATGGGGGTGGACGTATATCGGACTCTCCTCCGGTATGTCGGTCGGAGAAGGATTGGAGCGGGTCGGCGAGCTTCCCGGAGTCCTGGTCGTCCAGCCCAATCATGTCTACCGCCCGGGCGCGATCGCCAACGATCCCTATTTTTGGACGCAATACCATCTCGACATCACCAACACCCCCGGCGCCTGGGACACGGAGACCGGGAGCAGCAACAAGGTGACGGTTGTCGTGGTGGACACGGGCATCGACGCGAGCCATCCAGACCTCTCCGGCAAGCTCTTGGCCGGGAGCCGCTACTGCACCGCGGCCAATTGCGCGACCGTAGACGACCCGCCCACCCCGGCCTGCAACCACGCAACGCGAGTCGCTGGCGTGGCGGCGGCGGCCGGGAACAACTCGGTCGCGGTGGCCGGAGCGTCCTGGGGCGCTCGACTCCTCTCCCTGAGGGTATTCGACCCTGCGGGCTGTACCACGGAGTGCGGCGACAAGGCTGCTCCAGGGTGCATCACGGATGAACTGAATTTGGCTCAGGCGCTCGACTACGCGCGCCTGACCTTGGCGGCCGACCCTGGGACCTACGGCCGTGTAGTCGTCAATATGAGTGTCGGGGACGACACTACGAATTGCGTTGGAGGAAGCATCATCGACAACGCAATAACCAACGCCTGGAACGCGGGGGTCCTGCCCGTGCTCGCGGCTGGCAACGCCAATCAAAATGTTTCGAGCCCCGCGGACTGCAGCGGCGCGGCCCGACTGCTACCCGTCGGGGCCACGGACCGCAACGACAGCCGCGCCTCCTTCTCGAATTTCGGGGCGGAGTTGGCCAACAACGGCGTTTCCGCCCCCGGGGTGGACATCGTCACCACCGACGTCGGGGGCAAGGTGACCGGCGCGGCCACCGGGACCTCCTTCTCGACCCCTTACGTGGCGGGGGTCGCGGCCTTGCTGCTCGCCGCTGATAACACCCTCACCCCTGCGGCGGTGCGGACGGCCCTCCGGGCCGGGGTCAAGGACCTGGGGGGGGCCGGCAACGACAATTTCTACGGGGCCGGACGGGTCAACGCCTGCAAGGCCCTCAAGTCCGCTTTGGGCCAGCCGGACACCTGCGGCGCCGAATCGGGCCTGCCGGGCTACGCGGAGGCGGACGCGATCAAGCCCTTCCCCAACCCCCTGCGCCTGTCCCAGCGCTCGACCTTGACCATCCATATACCCGAGGGGCTGAAGGTCGGGGCGCCCAGCGTCAAGATCTTCACCATGGACGGGGTCCTGATCCGCAGCCTGAGCGTGGCTTCGGACGGCGACGCGGTGGTCTGGGACGCCAAGAACGCAGGCGGCCGGGAGGTCGCCACGGGGGTCTACCTCATCCTGGTCAAATCCGCGAAGGGCAGCGCCAAGGGCCGCGTCGCCGTGATTCGTTGAATGGGGGAGCGGATTTTGATAGCGTTTAACCGCACGCGCGAGCGGACCGTCGCCGCGAAGACGCGGGTGGCGGATACGCCCGCGTCGCGCGCCGTGGGACTCTTGGGGCGGGATGGGCTGGGGCCGGAGGAAGGCCTCTGGATCGTCCCCTGCGCCATGATCCACACCGTGGGGATGCGCTTCCCCATCGACGTCTTGTTCCTGGACCGGGAGGGCCGGGTCCGGCGCGTGATTTCGGATCTGAAGCCCTGGCGTCTGTCCCCGTGGGTATGGGCGGCGCACAGCGTGCTGGAGTTGGCCGGCGGGACCCTGCGGGGTTCCGTGCAGGCGGGAGATCGGATCGAATTCGATGGCTGAGACCCAAGAGGGCGCACCCGCGGTCCCGCAGTTCACGACCCATTCCGGCATCGAGGTCCAGCGCCTCTACGGGCCGGGCGCCGAGGGCGCGGCGGGACGCGACACGCGCGGCGCCGCCTTCAGCCGGGAACGCCTGGGCCGGGCGGGCGAGCCCCCCTTCACCCGCGGCATCCAGAAGACCATGTACCGGGAGCGGCTCTGGACCATGCGCCAGTACGCGGGCTTCGGCTCGGCCAAGGAGACCAACGAGCGCTTCCGCTACCTGCTGGCCCAGGGACAGACGGGGCTCTCCACCGCTTTCGACCTCCCCACCCAGATGGGCTACGACGCGGACAACGAGCGTTCCGCGGGCGAGGTGGGCCGCGTGGGGGTCCACGTCGGCACCCTGGACGACATGGAGCTCCTCTTCTCCAGAATCCCCATGGGGGAGGTCTCGACCTCCATGACCATCAACGCCACGGCCCCGGTCCTGCTGGCCCTTTACGCGGCGGTGGCCGAGGGGCAGGGGGTCCAGCCCGGCGACATCCGGGGCACGGTGCAGAACGACATCCTGAAGGAGCACATCGCGCGCGGCACCCACATCTACCCCGTGGAGCACGGCCTGCGCCTGGCCGTGGACACGATCGAGCACTCGATTCGGCACTATCCGAAGTGGAACCCCATCTCTCTATCCGGCTACCACATGCGCGAGGCCGGGGCCGACGCGGTGCAGGAGCTGGCGTTCACCTTCCTGAACGCCGAGACCACGATCCGCGCCCTGCTCGAGCGCGGGCTGGCCATCGACGACTTCGGGCCCCGGCTCACTTTCTTCTTCGGCTGTCACAGCCATTTCCTGGAGGAGATCGCCAAGTTCCGGGCCGCGCGGCGGATCTGGGAGCGCCTGACCGCCTCGGAGTTCGGGGCCCAGGACCCCAAGACCCGCGCCCTGCGCTTCCACGTGCAGACCTGCGGCTCCACCTTGGTGAGCCGCCAGCCCATGAACAACGCGATGCGCGTCGCCCTGCAGGCCATGGCGGCGGTGCTCGGGGGCTGCCAGTCCCTGCACACCAACGCCTACGACGAGGCCTTGAGCCTGCCCAGCGAGGAATCGGCCCGCCTGGCCCTGCGCACCCAGCAGATACTGGCCTGCGAGACCGGGGTCGCCGGCACCGTGGACCCGGTGGCGGGCTCCTACGCGGTGGAAGCCCTGACCGATCAGATCGAAGAGCGCGTCTGGAAGACGGTGCGCCGGGTGCGGGACGCGGGCGGGATGCTGGCCGCGATCCGCCGGGGGACGGTGCAGGAGGAGATCCACGAGTCGGCCTACCGCGCCCAGCGCGAAGTCGAAACGGGACGGCGTAAGGTCGTCGGGGTCAACTGCTACGAGGTCCCGGAGCAGGCCGGGCGCAAGGCGCGGCCGGCCCCCGAGACCGCCCCGAAGATCGAGCGCGCGCAGGTCAAGCGCCTCGACGCGTTCCGCAAGAAGCGCGACGGCGCCGCCGCCGAGAAGACCCTCCGGGAGCTCAAGCTCGCGGCGGGCTCGCCCCGCGAGAACCTGTTCCCCCGCATCCTGTCCTGCGTCAAGTCCCGGGCCACGCTCGGGGAGATCTGCACCACCCTGCGGGGAGTCTTCGGGGAGTTTCATGGGGCGTAGGTCGGGGTTGGCCTGCGCTTGCGCAGGCACCCTGGCCTTTGTCGGAAGCATCATTCCTACAGGTTGCGGCAAGAAAGAGCCTGCTCCGACATCGGAGTCCGTTCGAGTTCATCGGGAATTCGAGGACTTCGCTGCGTATATCCACAAATCGACGGGCATCGGTTCTGAGCGCAGAGCGGAACTCCTTGCCAAGCTCCCGGAGTTGGAAGCTTATGCGTTGCAGGAAGAGCAGGACCGCAAGGAATTGGTTCTGCCTCCCCCTGCCGGTTTCAAGCCTGA
>MGTY01000014.1:0-2242 GCA_001799695.1 Elusimicrobia bacterium GWA2_69_24 | reverse complement strand
CCTGGCGGGACGGAAAGGCGGTTGGGCAGGACCTTCCATCCCAGTTCCGGGGTCATTTGGGATGAGGTCAAATTCCCCGACAAATTGGAAGAGGCTGAAAAGGCCGCATGGCTGGAGCAGAAAAGGCTGCGGGAAAAGGCTGATTCCGGGTTGGCTCTGACGCTCAAGCCAGGGGAGACTCTAATTTCTCGTTCTGACGCTGACGACGGATATCGGGGATTCTTAATGCCGGAGGATACGTTCGACCGACTTGGGACTTATAAAATCCTTGCGTCATATGAAGATCTTCCCCCGAAAGAAATGGACCCGAAGGACTTGAATGATCAAGTCGAGAAAAGTGGATTTTCCCGTGAGGCCATCCAAATGACTTGGCGGAGGATGATGGAGAGGACGCTGGGGGTGGTCCCTTCCAACTTCGTCTCGGTTGAGGTCGTTCCTTGAGGCTGGCATTCCTGGCGCTGCTTCTGTTTCCAATCCAGGCAACGGCTGAGTCGTGTGTGGGAACTCAAGGGATTTGTACGCCGAAAACCACAGTCAAAGACGGCATCATGACGAAAATCCGCGAAGCCATGCAGGCTGAAAAGGCAATGATGCTGGCGCGTGCACAATCGGACGCTGCTAGGGTCCTGTGGGATTATGAGGGAACGCTCATCGCCACGGATTTGGCCATACAGCAGGAACAGAAGATGAGGTCTTTGTTTCAGCAGGCCATCGACATGACTCGCAATGCTTACCGGGTGGATCCATTGTCGCCGGCCGGCCGTGTCGCCAAGCCCAAGGATTCCCAGGGCGACTGGGCGACCGGCATCAAGGCGGAATGGAATGTCGAGTTCGTACACGACACGAAGAATTATGTGCATCTCGTCGGAGGCCAGGGAGAGAACCATTTCCTCGGAGGCCAAATCAACCTCCGTGACGCCGGGGGGCGGACATACCCGGATGGGCATGTGGTCATTTTCCGCCAAGTATTCGAGGACGTGGTTGCAAAGGGCAATCCGGGACCGTTGGCTTGGTTGCTGTATCATGAAAGCCGCCATTTTGAGGATTTGGTCGGGCGGGGCTGGGGCTCCCTGGAGCAGAACGAGGTCCGCGGATACACGGAGAGCTTCAAGAAAGCGGATGCATTCGAGCTTTCAGGGGGCGACATCCTGAAACTGAAGGGGATTCGGGATGGATATCTTCGCGCCATCCGCGACGGCAAGCAAAGTTCGCTGTTTCCGACCCCGGAGGAGGAAAAGTGGAACGAATCAGAATACACGCGCATTCAGGATGAATTGGCGAAGTTCCAGCAGGGATATGACAGCTTGAAGAATCAGGTCGCGGCGGAAAAGGAAGCTCGACGGCAACGGGAACTGACTGATAGCGTTCGAGTGTCGGATTCGGATGCGTGCGCGGATTTGGCGCGCCGCTCATGTGGCCAGCCAGGTTCGGTGACACAGAAGGAGTTGGACTTCATCTGGTCGCACATGTCGGACGGGCTGCATGTTTCCTTTGAAGTCGAGGCCCGGTCACGCGGCTTGGGTGCTTGCGAGACGAAAGTATACGTGCATCTGATGACATCGCGCATGAGTCATGCGGCTCGCGTCGATGGGGCGTCGTTGTCCGATTTGGCGCGGCGTACGAAATCCGAGACGGCCTGGAATGATATGTGGGAGGCGGCGTTTACTGCGCAAAATTTGGCGGCGACGTATTGTGCGGATCCCAAGTCAGTGCAGAGTTTCTCGGGGTCGATCCGGCGGATCGGGCATTATCTGGATACTTATTCCGATTTCTATGGCTACGTTAGGGAAATAGCCGCTGCGCGGACTGATGCCATCGGCAATTGCGCGATGCGGGTGATCGATGAGGCACTTCCGCGAGGCCTTCCCGGACCCGGCAGGCAGTGGTCGTTCAATCCTGAAGATTTCCGCCGTAGTGCGGCCAGACATTCGCCGGGTCCTATCGGTCCGGGATCAGGCCAGGAGCTCCCCCCGGTGCGACTTCCAGGCAACGGCGGGATGGAGCCCGGGGTCCCGGATTGTCTGCGTTGGGACGGTGGGCGGTGCATTCGGTGGTAGATTCAGGTAAAATAGCGCCTATGGGACAATCCACGCGCGGGGAACACCATGACTGTTAAGGGTCTCGTCCGCCGCAAGAACGTGTCCGAGATCCTGCGGGACCGGCAGCTCCTGCCGGAGAAGTCGCTCGCCGAGGCCGAGGAGACCGCCAAGCGCGAGAAGCGCTCCATCCAGGAGGTCCTGGT
>MGTY01000013.1 GCA_001799695.1 Elusimicrobia bacterium GWA2_69_24 | reverse complement strand
CGGGGCGTGTCCGCGTTCCAGGCCGCGTCCGAGAGCGCGCGGTCCGCGGGGTCCTTCGAGTCCGACCAGCGGACGATGCGGTCGAAAGCGGGCTCCCAGAAACCGCGGCCGACCAGGGCCGCGGCCAGGGGGGTCTCCTGGGCGCGCTTGAGGATGAGGGGGAGGGCCGCCGTCCCCTTCCAGCGCGCGAGGATCTGCAGGCAGCGGAAGCGGATGGCCCATTTCTGGGCGCCCGCGGGGCCCGCGGCCATGTCGGGGCGCGGCGCCTCGAAGGGGGTCCCGGCGGTCTTCTCGACGAAGGGGAGGGCCTCGGGCGGCTGGAGCCGGTCGATGCCGATCAGGGCGAACAGGATGAGCGACGGCTCCTCTTCCATCCCGAGGATCTCCGTGAAGAACGGGGCCAGGCGTCGGTCCGCCGGGGAAAGGCGGGCCAGGCTCCGCTCGATCTGCGTCCGGGAGGTGAGGTCCCGGTCATAGAGGTCCATGAGCGCGCGGAGCTCATCCACGCGCTCGGGCTTCAGCTCCGCGAGGCGCGACAAGGCCTGAAGCTTCTCGTCGGGGTGGAAGGATTCCTTGCAGCGCCGCACCAGCTCCGTGATCTTGGCGTCTGCGGGGATGACCGGGGCCGGCCCGCGCTCGGACGGGTCGGCCGCGTTCAGGCGCCCCGGCGCGTATTCGTGGGAAACGGAGATCTCGACCTCGTCGCCCGTGTTCTTGACCTTGAAGCGGGGGTCGTCGCCTTCGGCGGCGACGGCGCGCGCGGCCAAGAGCGGCAGCAGCGCGAGGAGGAGCCGGAGGGGCTTCACCGGAGCCTCCGCACCAGGGCGTCCACCTGGGCTTCGCGATAGCCCCAGGCGGTGAGGGCGGTCACCCTGGGCCCCAGCAGCCGGACGTCCCAGGGGCTGCGCAGGAGCAGGGCCACCTGTCGTTCCTGCGGCACCCGTTGGAGCGCCTCGAGGACCTGGCGCTGTCCGGGGAAGCGGAGCGCCTCGAAGCAGAAGACGAGGACGAGGTCCGCGGCGAGGATGTCCTTGGGGAGCGGGCTCTTCGGGGACTGCTTGGCCACGGGCGTGAGCACGAAGCGCAGGCGCGCCGGCCAGGAGGCCAGCCGCCGCCGGATGTTCCGGAGCGGGGCGTCCACCCCGCCTTCGAAGGTGAAGCGCTCGCGCACCTCCCGGAAGTCGGGCCAGAGCACCGCGACCACGGGCTTGCGGGTCCCGTCCGTCAGGCGCAGGGGGAGCGCGGCGCCGCCCTGGCGCAGGACTTCGACCGCCTTCCCGGCGATCTCGGCGGGCAGGCGCCGGTCGGGACGGGGCAGGGGACCGGCGGCGACCGGGGTCCATTGCCGGAGGAAGCGGGCGATGCGGCGCGCGCGGTCCTTGCGCTCCTGGGGGGCGGTGAGGCCGGACTCGTCGGCGAGGCGGAACTGCTCGTGGGCCTCGAGCTGGATGGCGGGGCTCTGCGAGATGATGACCAGGTCGTGCCCGGCGCGCAGGGCCTCCACGGTCGCCTCGGAGACGGTCCGGTTCCCGGCCATGGCCCCGCCCATGCAGAGGTCGTCGGAGATGATCACGCCCTCGTAGCCCATGGTCCGGCGGAGCAGGCCGTGCACGATGCGGCGGGAGAAGGTGGCCGGGGTCTTGGACGGGTCGAGGGCGGGGAGCGAGAGATGCGAAGTCATGATGCTGGCGACCCCGGCCCCGATGGCGGCGCGGAACGGGGCCAGGTGCACCCGGGAGAACTCCGCGATGGGGATGCGGATGGTGGGCAGGGAGACGTGGGCGTCCACCGTGGCCGCCCCCTTCCCCGGGAAGTGCTTGGCGCAGGCGGCCACGCCGGCGCCCTGATGCCCGCGGATGAACGCGCTGCCCAGGCGCGCGACCGCGCGCGGGTCGCCGCCGAAGGAGCGGATGCCGATGCCGGGGTTGTAGCGCTCCACGACGTCGAGGACCGGGGCGAAGTTGACGCCCACGCCGAGCGCGCGGAGCTCGGAGGCCATGCGCGCTCCGGCCGCCCGCGCCAAGCGCGGGTCGCCGGCCTTGCCCAGGGCCGCGTTGCCCGGGAAGGCGGTGAGGCCCGAGACGAAGCGGAGCACCCAGCCGCCCTCGTGGTCGATGCAGACGAGCAGGCGCCGTCCCACCGCGTCCTGGAGCCCGCGCACCAGGGCCCGCACCTGCGCCGGGCTCTGGATGTTGCGCGCGAACAGGATGATGCCGGCCGCGTCGGTCTCCTTCAGGAGGCTCACGGCGCTGCGCGTGGGACGGGCGCCTTCGATGCTGAAGATAAAGGGGGTGGGTTCCATCACGGCGTCTCCTTGGAGAGAAGGTAGAGTTCGAAGGTCGCGTTGTAGACGGAGAAGACCGCGTCCTGGACCTGGACCACCATCCAGAGCAGGTGGTTGGCGCTGAAGCGGAAGAAGTCGTTGACGGCCCAGGTCTCCCCCTGCACCGTGCCGTACACGGCGACCGTGTCCAGGTAGAGGTCGTTGAGCTGGAGCTGGACCTGCTGGATCTGGGCGATGACCAGCTTGGCCGTCTCGGAGAGCTTGGGGTCGGGCAGGGCCTGGGTGGCGCTCATGCGGGCGCGGGTGGTGAGGTAGTAGAGGTTGTTGCGGACCTGCTCGGCGCCGCGGGCCAAAGTGTCGAAGTTGTTCTGGATGGTGGTCAGGCTGGGGCCCGGGTCGCGCTGGGCGAAGGCGTATTTCAGGTTGTCGACCTGGCCCTTCACGTAGGTGCGGATCTGGGCGATGTTCGCGCTCTGCTGGGCCACCTGGTAGGCGAGGGTGTTGACCACTTCGATGAGCCGGGGGTCGGCGGCCGAGCGGGCGGCGCGGTCGCGGGACTGGAGGAGGCCGTCCCAGAAGTAGCGCTCCTGCCAGAGGCGGGTCTCGGTGAGCTCGGCCGCCGCGGCGCGCCCCCCCAAACCCAGCAGCAGCATCCCCGCCGCGATCCCCGCTTTCACGGCGATAGTCTACCAACTTTCCTCCGCCGCCTGTCACTGCCCCCGCCGTTCGTGGATCGCGGGACTACTGTGCCCGGGCACAGTTGCTTAGCCGAGGATCGGGGATTACGGCGTTCCTTGACGAGAAGCGGCGCGGGATGGTATCGTCATGGCGGCCCGTCCTCGGAGAACCCCATGAAAAAGAACCCCCAGCACCTGGCTCTGGCGCGCAAGTACCGGCCGCAGCGTTTCGAAGACCTGGTCGGACAGGACGCCGTCTCCACCACGCTCAAGAACGCGGTCGAGAGCAACCAGGTGGGGCACGCCTACCTGTTCTTCGGGCCCCGGGGCACGGGCAAGACCACCTCGGCGCGCATACTCGCCAAGGCGCTCAACTGCGCGAAGGGGCCGACGCCTACCCCGTGCGGCGAGTGCCCGGCCTGCACGGAGATCGCCGCCGGCACCTGCATCGACGTGCTGGAGCTCGACGCGGCCTCCAACACCCAGGTGGACAAGATCCGCGAGATGATCATCGAGACCGTCTCGCTGGCGCCGAGCCGCGACCGGCGCAAGGTCTTCGTCATCGACGAAGTCCACATGCTCTCCATCTCCTCCTTCAACGCGCTGCTCAAGACCCTGGAGGAGCCGCCGCCGCACGTGGTGTTCATCCTCGCCACCACCGAGCTGGCCAAGATCCCGGCCACCATAGTGTCGCGCTGTCAGCGCTTCCGCTTTCGCCCCATCGGCCGCGAGGAGACGGCGGCCTACCTCAAAAAGATCGCCAAGATCGAGAAGATCGAAGCCGAGGACGCGGCCCTGGCGGTGATCGCCCGGGCCTCGGGCGGGGCGCTCCGGGACGCGGTCAGCCTCTTGGACCAGGCCTGCGCCTACGGCGAGGGCAAGCTCACCCCCGCGGCGCTTTCGGAGCTCATCGGGACCCTGCCGGCCGAGTTCCTGCTCGGCATCATGACCGCGGTCCTGGCCAAGGACGCGGCGAAGCTCTCCGAGTGGCTGGGCAAGGTGTCGGCCGAGGGCTTCGACGCCACCCAGATCCTGCGCGACCTGCGCGACTACCTGCAGGACCTCTACCTCCAGCGCCTGGGCGTGAGCTCCGGGCTGGGACCGGAATGGGCCGCCCTGGCCGGGGCGCATCCCGCCGAGACCTTCTCCTTCCTCTTGAGCCGGGTGAACCGGACGCTGGAGGACATCCATTCCTCCGACTCGCCCCAGGTCGCCTTCGAGCTGGGAGTCTACGGCATGCTCGAGGCCGCCTACGACCTGCGCGGCTGGGTGTCGCGCCTGGAGGCGCTGGAGCGGCGGCTGGCCGCGGGCGGAGCCCCGCTGCCCGCGGGACCTTCGGCGGCGGCGCCCATGGCGGCGCCGACCCCGGCCCGGAGCGCGCCTGCTCTTCCGTCGGCCGCGCCCGCTCCGGCGCCCGCCGCCCCCCGGGCGGGGGCGCCCGCCGAGAGCTGGTGGAACGCGCTCATCGAGCGCATCCATGCCGCCAAGCCCGCTTTGGCCTCGGGCCTGGAAGGCTGCCGGCTCGCGGTGGAGGAGGGCGGCTCCTGCCGCCTCCTCTTCAAGCAGGCCTTCAACATGGAACGGGCCCAGGCGCACAAGGCCTTCGTCGAGGAAGAGCTGCGCCAGGTCGCCGGCAAACCCATCCGCCTGGTCTTCGAGGTGGAGAAGGCGGCGGGCAAGGCCCCGGCCCGGGGCGGGGACGAGGCCCAGGAGTGGGTGGATTCCAGCGAGGGCGCCGCGCCCACCGACGCCGGCGTGCAGAAGGCGCTCAACGCCTTCGGCGGCAAGGTCCGGCAGCTGAAGAAGAAGCCTTGAAGAGCTTCGAGCGCCTGGTCCAGCGTTTCCGCCGCCTCCCCGGCATCGGCCCCAAGCAGGCGGAGCGGCTGGCCATCCATGTGCTGCGCTCCCCCGCGGCGGAGGCCGAGGCCCTGGCCGAGGCCCTGCGCGAAGCCAAGGAGAAGGTCCATCCCTGTTCGGAGTGCCTGGATTATACGGAAGCCGAGGTCTGCCGGCTCTGCGGCGACCCCGCCCGGGACCGCGGGCTCATCTGCGTGGTGGAACAGCCCGCCGACGTGTCGGCCATCGAGCGCTCCCGCAGTTATCAGGGGCTCTATCACGTGCTGCACGGACGCATCTCTCCCCTGCACGGGGTCGGGCCGGAAGGCATCCGCATCCGGGAGCTCCTGGACCGCATCGGCAAGGCGGAGGGGGGGGTGCGCGAGGTCATCCTGGCCACCGACCCGGACACCGAGGGCGAGGCCACGGCGCTCTACCTCGTCCGCGTGCTCAAAGGCCTTCCGGTCCGCGTGACGCGCATCGCCCAGGGGGTCCCCATGGGCGGCCACCTCGACTACATGGACGAGCAGACCCTGTCCTGCGCCCTGCGCACACGCCGGGACTACGCCGAATGAACTATAGGGCGGTCTCCATCACGGGGGGCGTACTGTGCGGCCTGGCCCTCCTGGGCCTGAATTACGGTCCCGGGGGCTTCAACCCCTGGTCTAATGCATGCGCGGCATTGATGGTGGCCGGCTTCGTCGTCGGCCTCGTCTTCCATATCCTCGCCTCCCGGGAGGATCATGGGAAGATGGCGGCGGAGGCGGGCCTGCGCCACGTCGGCGATCTCACCTTCGACATCGCCTTCGCGGGCGAACCGCAGGGGATACCCATGCGCCTGGATTTCCAGCCCCCCGGGAAGAATACCCCTTACACCGCCTGCCGGGTGCGCATGGCCCTCGGCCTCCCGTCCCAACTGCAGGCGGACGTCAGCGGGGAGGGACTCCTCACCCGGGACGTCGGCGGGCTCCTCCAGGCCCTGCCGAAGATCACGTCCGTTCCCTCTTGGCTGGAGGGCTTCGGGGTCTACGGCCGGCCCGAGGAGATGGTGCGGGAGGCGCTGGCCCGGGTCGGCGGGCTGCAGGAGCTCGAAGAGACCGGCTGGACGCTGGTCCGGCTCGGGATCTCCGACGGGAACCTCCACATCAAGGCCACCAGCAAAGGCTTCATCTTGGGGGCCCACGGGCTCCGGACGGTCCAGGACGCCTGCGCCCGGATCGCGCTCCGAGCGACCGGCCGGGCCTAGCGTAGAGCGTCCAACGTTTCTGCACATCGCCTGCGTCGTCGTCCCGGCGAAAGCCGGGACCCAGAAACTGTCGTTTAGCCGCAAGTTTGGACCCCGGGTCAAGCCCGGGGTGACACGCTGACGCACTACGCTGGCCCTTCAGATGCCTTCGAGGCCGACGGAGAGGGACGGTTCCGGTCCCGCGGACAAAAACTCATCCGAACGGCGCAGGGCGGCGGCGAGGTCGGGCGCGGACTGTAACGCCTTGAACAGGGAGTGGCCGAAGGCGAAGTTGCGCGCGAAGTAGGGCGCGACGATCTTGATCCGCGCCAAGGCCGGCGCGGGCTCGAAATCCTCCGCGATGTAGCGGCACAGACGCCGCCAAACCTCGGCGGGGTCCACCTTCAGGCCGGGATCCCGCCAGCGCGCGAAGACCCAGGGGGCTGCCGCCGCCATGCGTCCGACCATTATGCCGGCCGCGGGGGCGAACAGAGCGGCGCGGTCGCGGACGTAGTCCGGGCCGAGGACGTCGCCGCAGGCGATGATGGGCAGGGGCGTGCGCGCGGACAGCTCGGCGTAGAGCGCGTGCCGGGCGGAACGCTTGAACTTTTCCTCGAAGAAGCGGGGATGGAGTATGACCGCGTCGACGCCTTCGCCCTCGAGGAGTCGCAGGCGCTCCTCCAGCCGGAGACGCCAGCCGTCCGTATCCCGGCCCAGCCGGATCTTGGCGGTCAGGGGGCCGGCGAATCCCTTGCGCAGCACGCGCAGGACCGCGGCCAGGCGCTCCGGGTCGTCGAACAGGGCGGCCCCGCCCCGCTTCTGCCGCACCACGGGCGCGGCGCAGGCGAGGTTCAGGTCCAGGCCGTCCGGCCGGAGCGGGGCCAGGCGCGCGAGGGTCTCGTCCAGGCGGATGGTGTCGGTCACCAGGAGCTGATAGAAGACCTTTCCTTCCTGCGGACGGCGTTTGAGGTACGGCGAGCGCTCGGGGTCCTCGACCAGGATGGTCTTGGCCGAGAGCATCTCGGTGAAGACCGCGCCCACACCCCCGAAGTCGGCCAGCAGGCGGCGGAACGCGCTGTGGGTGATCGACGCCATGGGCGCGCAGAAGAGCGGCGGGTCGCAGACGACCCCGCGCAGGGTCAGCGGGGGCATGGGGAGCATCAGAAGCGGCTCTTGGGGAGGAGGTCGCGCGGCGGCACCGCGGCGCTGTCGCGGCGGACCTCGAAATGGAGGTGCGGTCCGGTCGAGTGTCCGGTGGAGCCCAAGAGCGCGATGAGCGTCCCCGCCTTGACCTCGTCGCCCACGCGGACCTTGTTGACCTTGTTGTGCCCGTAGATGGAGGTCGTGCGCTCGTCGTGGCGGATGATGACCACGTTGCCGTAGCCGCGCAGCTTGTCGTCGGAGTACAACACCTTCCCGGGGGCGGCCGCATGGATCGGGGTGCCCATATCGGCGGCGATGTCGATGCCGTAGTGAAACCCCCCCCAGCGCTTGCCGAACTCGGAGCTGACGATCCCGGCGTCGAGCGGCCAGCGCCAGCCGCCCTTGTAGTCCGGGACCGGGAAGGGCTTGGCGGCGTCGGCGCGCCGCTTGGTCCTGGGCTTGGGCGCGGGGGTCTTCGTCGCGCCCCAGGCGTGGAGCACGTCCAGTACGTCGTTGTCGTCCAGGTTCCCCTTGTCGTGGTACTTCTTGAGGATGTGGGCGATCTTGGCGTAGCGGTCGAACTCCTTGGCATAGCGGTCGTAGTCGCGGAGCGCCCGGTCGCCGCCGGGCTGGCGCTTGACGACCTCGCGCGCGACCTGCTCGGCGGCTTTGCAGCCGGAGAGCAGCCAGCCGCCGGCGAGGGACAGCGAGCTCTTGAGGAAGTCGGAACGCTTCACCGGGGCATTGTATCATGCTCGGCGATAATCGTATCCTCCGGGGGACGGCTGAGGAGGAGGCTGACATGGGAACCGGAGCCGCTTTTCTGTCTCTTTTGATGACGGCGCAGACGGTCGGGGTGGACCTGGGAAGAATGGACTCCCCGGCCGCCGTCCCCGCCGCGGTCCCCCTGGTCCAGGCGGCGCCCCAGCCGGTGCTGCGCCTCGCCCTCGCGGACATCTCCCGCGACCAGGAGCGCGCGGCGCAGTGGCACCCGGTGGGCCGCGGCCAGGTCGGCTTCGTCCTGGCCCTCGGTCCGGAGGACCTTTGGGCCAAGCTCCGGCAGGGCGACGCGGCCGCGGCTTGGCCCCTGCCCCGGCTGGAAGGCGGGGCGGACGCGGACTTCCCGGTGGAGCCGTACCGCTTCCTTTATGAGAACGGGAACATCCGCGCCCTTCCGCTGGCGGAGCCCCAGTCGCCCCAGGCCATCGTCTCCGTCCCCAGCCTGTTGCGCGGGCTCTACGACGCGTCGCTCCGCGTTCTGTTCACCCCGGTGGAATACTCCGTGCTCTACGAGGACGGCGCCCTGGCCCCGGCCTCCATCACCCTCCTGCGCGAGGACCGGGAAGGCCGTCTCTGGGCCACATACAAGCCCGTGGCGGAGCTGGGGAAAATGCACTGGTTCCTGGCGATCGACGGCGTGATGTTCGGGATGAAGCTGGAGGGGCCGGAGCTGGTGTTCTATTCGCAGCCGGTGCCCGCGAAAGGCTTCCAGGCCCGCGAGCGCCGCTTGGACTGAGAGAGCCGTCAGTCGGTGAGGAGCTCGATCTCGCGGCGTGCGTGCGGGTAGAGGCCCAGGAGCTCCTCGCGGCGGCCCAGCTCGAAGTCCGCGAACTCGAAGGCCGGGGCCACGGTGCACCCCGTCAGCGACCAGCCGCTCCCGGGCGCGGGATAGGCCCCGAACCAGGTCCCGGCCGGCACCAGGTGCTGCGGGCTCTGCCCCGCGGCGATGTCCGGCCCCAAGAGCGTTTCCGAGACCCGGCCGTCCGGCCCCAGTTGGATGATGTTCAGCGGTCCGCCCAGGTAGAAGTGCCACAGTTCGTCGGACTTCAGGCGGTGCAGGCGCGAGCGCTCCCCTTCCGGGAGGAAGAAGTAGATGGCCGTCGACGCTCCCCGGTCCGAGCGATAGGTCTCCCGATAGTAGCCGCCCTCGGGGTGGGGCTTGAGCCCGAGCCGTTCGACGAGCCGCAGGGCGTCGGGAGCGAGGTTCATGGCGGAGTTCCCTCCGTCGTCGCGGCTTCCAGCTTCCGGTAGAAGCCGAAGGTCAGGAGGCAGGCGGAGACGATGGCTCCGGGCATGGCGCGCACGAAGTCCTCGACGGCCGCCTGGCCCCCGGCCCCCTGGGTGAGCTCCGACATGACATCCAGAGGGCCGATGAGGATGAAGCGGAACGTGGAGACGAGCTGGAGCAGGTTCTCCAGAAGGGCCAGTTTGGGCGCGGCGGGGAGACGGCGCCAGAAGGCGAAGGCGATCCCCAGCTCCAGCGCGTAGAAGCCCAGGACGCCGGCGGTCGAGCCCCCGGCCATGGGGCGG
>MGTY01000012.1 GCA_001799695.1 Elusimicrobia bacterium GWA2_69_24 | reverse complement strand
CCTGCTTGCGGCCGTAGACCGCGACCCGCAAGGCGAACCTGCCCGGGCGGCCTTCGGGGTCCTTGAAGGCTTCGTCGTTCAGGGTGGTGCCGCCCATCTTGATGGCTTTGCGCAGGACGGCTTTCACTTCGCGGCACAGTGATCCGGCTTCCTTGCGGGTGATGCTGCGGGCGGGCCGCTGGGGCCGCACCCTCGCGGTGAAAAGGGCTTCCGTGGCGTAGATGTTCCCCACGCCCGCCACCACCGCCTGGTCCAAGAGCAGGGCTTTTACCGGCGCCTTGCGTCCCCGGAACGCTGCGAGCAAGGTCTCAGCGGTGAACCCGGGGCTCAAGGGCTCCGGGCCGAGTTCGGGCAGGCTGCAGCCGACCCTTCCGAAGCGGCGCGGGTCGTGGATCTTCACCGTGAGGCCCCCGGCCTTGAAGCTGAAGCGGACGTGCCCGTCGTCCGCTCCGAAGGAGACGCTGCCGCTCATCCCCAGGTGGCAGATCAGGGCCCGGCCGCGGGACAGCTTGAGGAGCAGGTATTTGCCGCGGCGCTCCACGGCCGTTATGCGGGAGCCCTTGAGACCGCGCAGGGCCTCGGCCGGGATGGGGCGGTTGAAGGCGGGTTTCCCCACGGTGTAGGCGGTGATGGTGCGGCCCTTGACGCGGCGCTCCAGGGCGCGGCGGACGGTCTCGACTTCGGGGAGTTCGGGCATCGATACAGGATAGCAACAAACGACCCCCCATCCCGGCCTTCCCCCGCAAGGGGGGAAGGGGAACGAGGGGCAAGGGTCCCGTTTTTTCTATGATAAGGCCGTCAGGAGGAAGGCTATGAAGATCATCGTGCGCAAACCCACGGACGCGGAGAAGCAGACGGCTGAGGCGTGGCCCATCTGGACCAAGGAAGTATCGACTTTCCCTTACAGCTACGGCAGTACCGAGACCTGCTGGATACTCGAAGGCGAGGTGACGGTCCGGACCCCGGAGGGGGAGACCTCCTTCAAGGCCGGGGACTGGGTGGTGTTCCCCAAGGGGTTGGAATGCACCTGGGTGGTGGGTCAGCCCGTGCGCAAGCACTACCACTTCGCCTGACGAAGGGCTATGATACGGGCTCTGACGTAAGCGGGTCGAGGAGATTGCCATGGAAGAGAAGCCGGCGGAACAGAAAGAGCTGAGCCTTTGGGAGACGCTCCAGGTCCTGTTCGGGGCCTCCAAGGGTTTTTGGCTCGTCAACATGGTGAATTTCGGGGATGGGATCGCCTACTTCGGCATCCTGACCCTCCTGACCCGCTTCCTCGGACAGGACATCGGGATGGCGGACACCTCGACCGGCCTGATGGTCTCCGTATTCACCGGCTTCGTGACCTTCTTCATGTTCGGGGGGGGCTTCGTCTCCGACCGCCTCGGGGTCCGGCGCGCGCTCACCCTCTGCCTGGGCCTGCTCCTGGGCAGCCGGATACTGCTGTGCTTCGCCCCGTCCTTCGGAGCGGGGGGGGCCGTGATAGCCGTTCTCGCCTTGATCGTCATGTCCTTCGGCGAAGGGGTCATCCAGCCCGCCCTGTACGCCGGAGTCAAGGAATACACCGATTCCCGCACCGCCACCATGAGCTACGGCATCCTGTACGCCATCATGAACCTGGGCATCGTGGCCGAGAACTTCATCTCGCCCTATGTGCGCACGGACACGGTGTTCCTCTCCTTGGGCTCGACCCAGATCCACGGGCTCGGCAAGGGCATCGGCGGGGTGTTCTGGATGTGCACGGGCATCACCGCCCTGATGCTCATGGTGCATGTATTCTTCTTCACGGCCAAGGTGGAGCAGACTGACCGGATGGTGAAGGATGCCCCCAAGGGCGACGCCCCCGAGAAGCCGTTCCTGGAGCGCATGAAGGAGCTCCCGTTCCTCGACCCGCGCTTCATGTTCTTCATCTTCATCCTGCTGCCCGTGCGCACGCTGTTCGCGCACCAGTTCCTCACCATGCCGGACTACGTGTTCCGGGCCTTCCCCGAGGCGGTGAGCGCCCGGTACGAGTGGATCGCCGGCCTGAACCCGCTCATCATCGTGGTCTTCGTCCCGCTCATCGCGGCCATGACCCGGAAGGTGAACGTGGTGACCATGATGATCGTCGGCACGACGATCTCGGCCTTGACCACCTTCCTCCTGGTCCCGGGTCCCAACCTGACGGCCCTGCTGGCCTACGTCATCCTCTTCTCATTCGGGGAGGCGGTGTGGTCCTCGCGCTTCCTGGAGTACGTGGCGGGCATCGCGCCCGCCGGCAGGGTGGGTGCCTACATGGGGCTGGCCGGGATCCCGTGGTTCCTGGCCAAGTTCACGACCGGGCTGTACTCCGGCCGCATGATCGAGGTCTTCGTGCCCAAGACCGGGGTCCACGACACGAGCACGCTTTGGCTCATCTACGCCTGCGTCGCGTGCATCACCCCCATCGGCCTGGTGCTGGCCCGGAAGTGGCTCATCAACCGGCCGGAGTGCAAGCCGGCGTAAGCGGGTTCCGTCCCTTGTCAGGGGACGGCGACGCCGGGCTTGCCCTGCTCGATGGCCGCCAGCCTCGCGTACGCCTGGGTGTAGTTCGGTTCCAAGGCCAGCAGGCGCCGCCAGAGGGCCGCGGCCTCGTCTTTCTTGCCCTGCGCTTCGCGCACCAATCCCAGGTTGTACAGCGAGTGCCCGTAGCCCGGGTTCAGCTCCAGTTCGGCCTGGAAGCGGACCGCGGCCTCGTCGTAGCGGCTCTGGGACATGGCCAGCACCCCGAGGTTGTTGTTGGCCAAGGGCTCGCGGGGATAGAGCACCAGGGCCAGCCGGGACTCGCGCTCCGCGTCCGCGTACCGGCTCGCCAGGAGGTGGATGGCGCCGAGCTGCTTGTGCGCGAAGCTGGAGCGGGGGGAGACGGCCACGGCGCGCAGCCAATGCGCGTCGGCGTTCCGGTAGCTGCGGGCGTTGACGAAGGCGGCGGCGGAGAAGACGGCGAGGACGGCCAGCAGGATCCCGGCATGGGACCTGCGCGCGGGGTCGAAGGAGCGCAGGGGTTCGAGCTCCCCTGCCATGATGAGCAGGCCTATGAGGGGGAGGTAGAGCCGGTACTCGAAATGCGCCGGCGTGAAATCCGTCCGCGGCAGGACCAGGGTCGGCAGGATGAAGGCGAGGAACCAGGCCCCGCCGAAGGCGGCCAGGCGCAGGTCGTTGCGGCGCGCGCGCCAGAGCAGTACCGCCAGCAGCAGGAGCGCCGCCAGGCCCGGCCCCAGCGGAGCGTCCTTGAGGATGGGATAAGGGCTCAGGCCCACGGGGATGACCGCCTTGCCCAGGTAGGGCAAGAGCGCCGGCAGACCCGCCCAAACGGATTTCACGGTCGAGACCAAGGTGTAGGCCGAGGCGTCTTTGAGGATGAGCCGGCGCAGGAGGACCCAACCCGCTTCCAGAAGGATCCAGCCCGGCGCCGCGATGGCGGCCTGCCAGGCATTCTGTGGGCGCGAGAGCAGGGCGTACACGATGCAGATCGCGGGCAGGACGATGGCCAGTTCCTTGGTCAGGAGCGCGGCCGCGAACAGGAGCCAATGCGCGGCCAGCCAGAGCCGCCCGCCCCCGTCGACGCGGGCCTGGAAGCAGCGGAATGAGGCCAGGCAGAATATCGCCAGGAGGGAGTCCGTCCGGCCGGGGATCCAAGCCACCGCTTGCACCAGGGCCGGGTGCAGGGCGAACAGCAGCGCCAGGGGCAGAGCCCGGCGCGCGAAGCCCGCGCAGAGGAGCACTTTCAGCAGGAGGCAGGACGCCGCGAAGTGGAACACGATGTTGGAGAGGTGCAGGACCCCCAGATTGCCCTTGCCGATGGACAGGTCCAGCATCCAAGAGAGCATCTGGAGCGGCCGGTAGTACAGGTCGCTGCCCGAGCCGAAGAACGAGCCCTGGGTGAACAGGGCGGGGAAACTCGACCAGCTGCCCAGGAACCGTCCCAGGTCCCGGACGAAGAGGTTGTCGTCCAGGAAGGTCAGGTCGAAGCCCAGGATCTGGGCGTACAGGGGGAAGACCAGGATGAGCCAGGTCCAGGAGGGCCGGTCCGGATCCCTCATCGACCGTCCATCTTCCCCACCAGGCTCTCCAGGGACCGCACGGTCTGCGTCCAGGCGGGGGCGAAGGTCTGGTCGTGGATCGTCTTCATTCCCGCGGTCGACTGCTCCGCCTTGGCCGCGATGGCGTTCAGCGCGCGCAGGCGCGCGGCGGCGTTGGGGTCGTCCGACTGCCCCGCGGCCAGTCCGGCGAAACTGGAGCGGAAGGAGGCGATGGCCGAGTTCGCGGCCGTCTCGGCCGCCGCGTACGCGCGGTCCTTGTCGTCGGTCGCGCTCTTCTGGCCCTCGGCGGTGCGCAAAGTCCCGCGGGCCTTCTCCGCCGCGGCGAAGGCCCGTTTGGCCGCCTGGTCCGGCGGGTCGGGCAGGAAGCCCTGCTTGGAGGCCGTGGCCTGGGCCTGGACGGCCTTCTTGCAGGCGTTGGGCGTGGGCGGGGCCGGGGGCACGGGCGGAGGGCACGCGTTGAAAGAGGCCGCGTACTGCGTGAAGGCCGCGTGCGTGGTCTGGGCCTCGGTGATCTTGGAGCGCAGCTGGGTGTAGGCGCCGGTCATGGCGGTGTCCGCCTGTCCCGCTTCGCCGACGGCCTGGGACAGGGTTCCCGAGGTCATGACGCCCGCGGCGGTCAGGGCGACCCCGGCCGCGCGCAGCTTATCCAGGTTGGAGCGGATGTTGCCCACCTGGATGTTGACCTTCATCTTGTCGAGCCCCGCGGAGCGGACCATCTCGGGCTGGTTGGAGCGCAGGATGTTCGCGTAAGCCGAATTCAGGGCGGTCTGATCCGCGTCGAAGATGCCCGTGACCACGGTCCCGGTGAACGCCTCCCGCGCCGCCGCGATCGAGGTCCCCGCGGTCCGGACGGGTTCGGCCAGGGCGGAGGGCGAGGCGGATCGGATCGAGCCCAGCTCGCCGTTGAGGCTGGAGGGGTTGTTGGACGAGCGCGGGGCGACGGTCTCGCCGTCGCCGGGCTGGAGGCCGGGCTCCTTGAACTGGACGAGTTTGGCCCCGGTCTCCTTCTCGCGGCGGGTGTCACCGCAGATGCCGGAGCGGCTGTAGCACTGCTGCTGGGAGGACCCGGCGCCCGCTCCGGCCGAGGGCGCGTCGTCCCAGGGCCGCGGCGCCGCGGGATCCCCGCTCTGGGGCTGGGCCGGCGTTTCTTTCGCGGCTCCGTCCGTCTTGCCGCCGGCCTGTCCCATCATGCTCTGGGCCGCGCTCTGCATCTTGGAGGCGTTGTCCTCCGAAGACTTCTCCTCCGCCGAGCCGCATTTCGAGTCCTTCTTCCCGGCGGAGTTGTACCCCTTCTTGTTCGGGCTGCAGGAATCCTGCTTCTTGATCTCCTTTTGAGAGAGGCCGTCTTTCTTCGCCCCGGTCGAGGACCCGGAGCTTTCCCGGGTCTGTCCCGGCTGGGGCAGCTGCAGGGGCGTGGCCCAGTCCAGGGTCGGCTTCACCTCGTGGATGGGAGCCTCAGGCTGCAAGTTCTGTTCGGTGGAGGATTGGCCCGGCTGTTCGGCCTGGTAGTTCTGGGCCGACGCCGTTTGCGGCTGAAGCAGAAGGACGGCGAGCATCATGGGGTGCATGGGCGGACCTCCGGGGTCTGGGGCGCGTGCGGAAGAAGACGGTCGCGGACGAAGGTGAGCAGGACCGCGGCCAACAGGCAAAGCGAGGGCAGGACGAAGGCGGCCTGCAGGGAGAACCGGTCGCTGATGAGGCCCACGAGCACGTGCCCGAGGGCCAGAAGCACGGTCATGACGGCGTAGGTGAAGGAGAGCAGGCTGGAGAACTGGTCGGGATAGTCCTTGGCCAACTTGGCCCCGAGCAGCGGGAAGACCGGGCCGAAGCAGAACGAGGCGAGCAGGAAACCCTGCCGCCAGCCCGCCAGCCCGGCTCCCAGGCCGGCCGCGGACGCCAGCATCAGCGGCACGGGGAGCCGGTCCTCCATCCCCGGCTTGAGCAGGAAGGCTCCCAGGACGCGGCTGGCGGCTAGGCTGAGGAAATAGAGCTGCTGGAATCGGCTGGCTTCGGGAACGCTCAGTCCCGCATGGCTGTTGAGGTAGGTCACCAGCCACATCGAGTTGAGTACTTCGCCGAGCACGTAGGCGGAGATGACCAGGTTGCAGGCCAGCGGATGCGGCCGAAACATGTCGCGCCAGGGCATCCCCATCGAGGGCTGGGCATGCTCGCCGGAGGCGGGGAGCTGGAAGGACAGGACCGCCAGCAGGACGACCAGGACGAGCGTCGGGAGGACGATGCCCTGCGGGGACCAGCGGTCCGCGGTCGCGGCCACGTAGGACGCCGGCAGGACGGAGCCGATGCCGTAGAACAGATGGAGCGCGCTCATGAGGCGAGGGCGGTCCTTGTCCGTTGACCCGCGGAGCAGCACCAGGTTGGAGGACATACCGATGCCGGAGTTCCCGGCGCCCCAGGCCGCGCCGGAGAGGAGCAGGGCGGCGTAGCCTCCGGCGGAGGCGAAGAGGATGGCCGCGGCCTGGATGGCGAGGCAGAACTGGATGTAGGCCCGCTCGGACCAGCGCGCCAGGAGCCGCACCGAGGATATGGAGATGAGGAATGCGGATACGCTGGCCACCCAGAAGAAGGCGGAGGACTGCGAGTGGCTGAGACCGTAGAGGCTCGTGAACAGAGGCAGGACCGGCCCCCGGATGTTGTCGAAGAAAGCCGAGACCAGGATGAGGGAGAATCCTATGACGATGAACCGCTTCTTCTCCTCCATAGCTAGAGGCTAGCAAATCCTATGCTAGAATCTCCTCATCATGAGAACTCCGAGCCTCTTTCTTGTAGTCCTGCTGTCGGCCCCCGCTGTCTTCGCCGAAGATCTGAGCGGCCGCAACGGCATGGGCCTTTCTCCCGCCATCGCGGTTCCCATGGGTTCCGCCTTCGTGCGCGACCGGGGCGGCATCGACCTCGATCCCGGCGGTTGGTATAAGCGCGGGTTGACGGAGCGCTGGAGCCTCGGCGCGTCCTACGACATGTACATCCCCGGCAAGATCCGCATCCAGAATTACTTCGCCAACGTGTATTACCAGATCCTGCCCTCGAGCCGCTTCAACCCCTACGCCCGCTTGGGCCTGGGCCTCAGCCATATCCGCGGTTTCGCCACGCCCCGGGAAGAGGCCTTGGGACTCAAGCTCGGCGGCGGCGGCGACTATTTCTTCCAGGAGGACATGTCCGTCGGGGCCGAGATCGGGTATCACCTCACGGGCAAGAACTCGCCCTCGGGCCACGAGGCGCATCTCTTCTACACGGCCGTCACCGTGGGCTGGTGGTTCGGCGGCGGCTGGAAGGAGGCCGCGCCGGGGTCCGCGGGAGCGGGGCCGTCCCCTTACGCCCTGGCGGCCGCGCCGGTCTCGGCGGACGCGGACGCGGACGGCATCTCCGATCCCAAGGACCGCTGTCCCGGCACCCCGGCCGGCACGGCCGTGACCTCCATGGGCTGCCTCAAGGGGGAGAAGGTGTCGATCGAGCTCCGCATGCAGTTCGATAGCGGCAAGTCCAAGGTCAAGCGCAAGTACGACGATCAACTGGTCAAGGTCGCGGAGCTCCTGCGTACCTACCCGGACGTGACGGCCGAGATCGAGGGGCACACCGACAACATGGGCAAGGCGGAGAAGAACAAAGCCCTCTCCCAGGAGCGCGCGGACGCCGTGCGGGCCGCCCTCATCGAGCGCTTCCGGGCGTCCCCGGACCGGCTCACGGCCGTGGGCTACGGACAGGAACGACCGGCCGCGAGCAACGGCTCCGAGGCCGGCCGGGCCAAGAACCGCCGCGTGGTGGCCAGCTTCGCCGCGACGCAGGACTGATGTTCAGAGGTCATCCAGAAACCTCCTTTCGGGCTGCAACGCCGGCTTTCGGCCTGCGCCTTTGCGCCGCTCGGCTTGCATGCTCTACGAGCATGCGCGCCTCGCGTCGCTTCGGCTCGGCTGCGAAATCCGGCGTTTCGCTGTCGAGGTCGGTTTCCGGATGACCTCTAAGAAGGTCGCCATCCTCACGGGCGGCGGCGATTGCCCCGGGCTGAACGCGGTGATCCGCGCCGCGGCCAAGACCGCGATCCTCGAGCACGGCGCCGAGGTCATCGGCATCGAGGACGGCTTCGAGGGGCTGGTCGAGAACCGCTGGCGTCCGCTCCCTTATCTGGCGGTCTCGGGCATTCTGAGCCAGGGCGGCACGATACTCGGGACCAGCAACCGGGCCAACCTGTTCAAATATCCCCTGGAAGAGGGGGGGAAGACCGTCTTCAAGGACGTCTCCCGGAAGGCGGTCGAGAACTTCAAGGCCATGGGAGCGGACGTGCTCATCGCCATCGGCGGCGACGGCACATTGACGGTCGCCGACCGGCTGCGGAAGCTGGGCGTGCCCATCGTGGGCGTTCCCAAGACCATCGACAACGACCTCTACGGCACGGACCAGACCTTCGGCTACGACACCGCCCTGTCGATCGCCACTGACGCCGTGGACCGCCTGCACAGCACCGCCGACGCCCACCATCGCGCCATGATCCTCGAGGTCATGGGCCGCAACGCGGGCTGGATCGCCTTGGGCGCGGGCCTCGCGGGAGGGGGGGACGTGATCCTCATCCCCGAGCTGCCGTACCGGCTGGAGGCGGTCTGCGCCTACCTGCGCAAGCGCCGCGACGCCGGCAAGCGGTTCAGCATCATCGTCATCGCCGAGGGGGCCAAGCCCGCGGGGGGCGACGTGGTGGTGCGCCAGCGGGTGGCCGACGGGGCCGAACCCATCCGGCTCGGCGGGGTGGGTTTCAAGCTCCAGGAGGACATCGAGCGCTGCAGCGGGATAGAGTCCCGTTCCGTGAGCCTCGGACATCTCTTGCGGGGCGGGACGCCCACCGCCTTCGACCGCATCCTGGCCACCCGGCTGGGTCGTGAAGCGGCCAGGCTGGCCCTGTCCGGGTCCGACGGTGTCATGGTGGGCCTGCGGGGCAGCGAGATCGTCCCGGTGGATTTCAAGGACATCGCCGGCCGCCAGCGGCTGGTGAACCCGGACCACCATTGGGTGCAGGTCGCCCGTTCCGTGGGCGCCTGTTTCGGGAACTGACCCCGATGGCGGACGAGTCGGCGGACAAGGAACCCGAGAAGTCCCCGTTCATCATCAAGGTGGTTTCCTTCACGAAGGGCTTCCCTTTCGAGACCCGGCAGGGGGCGTTCCACTCCTACACCTACCTCCCTTTCCTGGGCTGGCTCGACCCCATCGCGCTGAACCTCATCCTCTGCGTCCTTCTGCTCACCTTGGCCGTCGCGATCCCAGCCATTCACAGCCGTAGCCGCCGGACGAGGGGCGAGAAAGCCACTGCCGAGGGACTGGCCGCGCTCCGTTCGGCGATGTCCCAGTCCCAAAAGGACACCACCTGGGCCCCGCAGCCTCCGGAGGCCATGGTCCGCGCCGGAAGGCTGTCCGCGGTGCCCAAGGCCGACCTCTTGCCCTACCATGAACCGAGCGACGCGGTGCTCGAGGCCGCGGAGCCTGATGACCAGGGCGGCTGGCGCTTCGACAAAGCATCCGGCGACCCGGCCCGCATGGTCTTCGTCAACTGCACCCACACCGACAGCCGGGGTACCCCCTGGTCCTCC
>MGTY01000011.1 GCA_001799695.1 Elusimicrobia bacterium GWA2_69_24 | reverse complement strand
CTGCTCGCCCTCTGCGGGTGCGGAAAGGAGGGCTCCAATCCCGGCCCGAAGGGAAGTCAGCATCCTTCCGGGGTTGCCCTACCGGATGGATGGGAATGGTACGCGGATTCGGCGATCAAGTTTGCGCACCCCAAAGACCGCAAGGTTGTTCCTCTTCCCGGGGATCCAATGGGTTATTTCGTCATGGAACAGGGGGATATTGATGGAATGCCGGGAGCCGAGTCGATTTCAATCGCTCCCAAAAGCTCACCCAACCCTGTTGGACTGTCCCTGCGTGAAATCGTCCTGGCCCGGCTGAAGGATGCGGCCAGGGAGGATACGCGGTTACTGGGCTCCTTGCAAAATATCATCCTTCCCGGCGGACGCTGCGTGTATTGCGTGACGGAGGGGTTCACCATCGGTGGGTGCTCGACCCCAACCGGGAATAAGCCCGCCTGTTTCGGGTTGGCGTTGGTTTCGGAATGCGAGGCTTGGCAAAAGAATATCCCCGTGAAAATTGTAACTACTACCGAAGCCTATCCCGACGCCGGCAAGCCCAGCCCGCGGGCGCGCGAACAGGTCCAGGTCTACGAACGCCTGGTCAAGAGCATCGAATTCAAGAAGTGATGTTCCGCGGGCGCGGGGCGCGCGGCATCTTGACGACGGCGACCCAAGGGTCCAGAGCGCAGACGAAGTCCCCGGGCGCCGGACTGTGCCCGGGCACAGTCCACCAAAGCTCCGGCGCCGGCACCCTGTTGGCGCCGCGCTGCGGCGGCTTCTCCGCAACCCCACGGGGTGCGGTATCCGGCGGCTACCCCAGCTTGAGCAGGGCTTCCAAGATGGGGCGCAGGCCCTTGAGGAGTTCCACCGCCGGCTTGGGCACCGAGAGACGGTAGTCGTCGCCTTCCTGGCTGATGCGCACCGTGCCGGCGCCCGCGGGAGGCTGGGTCGCGCCCGCGGCCCTGGCCAGGGCGGCCAGCGCCTGGGTGATGTCGAGGCTGACGACCGGGGCCGGCGCCGCAAGCAGTGCCGGCTGTTCTTGGGGTTCGAAGGTCTCGACGGCCGGCACGCGATCCGTGACGGCTTCGGCCCCGGGCTCCAGGCCTTTCTGCGCCTCCTCCTCAGGCTCATCATCAACGGAGCCCGTCACCGGGAAGAGGGTCTTCATCTTCTCCATGAAGGAGGCCGTCTGGCCGGCATCGAAACGGATATCCACCGTGCGCCCGTCGAAAAGGCCCTCGAACAACGCCTTCTTCTGCGCCACCAGGTTGAAGATCCGCTCCTCGATGCACTCCGAGGATATCAGGTTCATTACCTGCACCGACTTCTTCTGGCCCATGCGGTGCACCCGGCCGATGCGCTGTTCCAGCACCGCCGGGTTCCACGGGATCTCCAGGTTGACCACGCAGTTGGAACCCTCCTGCAGGTTGAGGCCCACCCCGCCCGCGTCGGTCGAGAAGAACACGCGCGTGGCCGGGTCGCCCAGGAAACGCTGGATCTCCGCCTCGCGCTTCTTGAGCGACAGCGCGCCGCAGAACACCACCGACCGCGCGCCGCGCTCCTCCAAGAGGTCGCGGATATAGAGTTCGCCCAAACGCAGCATCCGCTCCCACTGGCTGAACACGACCACCTTCTGCCCCGGGACCTCCAGCAGGTCGGCCATCACGCGGCGGAATTCCTCCAGCTTGGGCGAGCCGATCCTGGCCTTGAGTCCCGCCGACGCCCGGCGCGCGGTCATGACCTCCAGCTCTATGGGCTTCCAGTCGTACTGGCCGTAGGCGTTGCACGCCATGCGCATGCACGTCAGCAGCATGAACAGCCGCTGCATGTCTTCCTTGGTCAGCCGCTTGAATTTCCGCCACTTATTGATAAGCCGGATCACCTGCTTGGCCAGATGGTCGTGGATCTCGGCTTGCTCGCCCGTGATGGGAGTCCAGAAGCAGTTGTCGGTGCGCCCCGGCAGTTGGGAGAGCACCTCTTTGCGAGTGCGCCGGATCAGGTAGCGGCTCAGCCGCGCGCGCAAGTGGTCCAGCCGCTGATAGCCGATGATCCGGTCCTCCTCGTTGAGCCGGGCATAGGTCGGCGCCAGCTTCCAGGCCGCGCCCAGGGACTTGGGGTCGAGGTACTCCGATATCGAGTGCAGCTCGGCCAGGCGGTTTTCCAGCGGCGTCCCGGTCAGGACGAAGCGGCACGGGCTGTCCAGCTTGCGGATGGCCTGGGCGATTTTGGTCTCCCAGTTCTTGATGCGCTGGGCCTCGTCCAGGATGACCAAGTCGGCCTTGAGCCCCGCGATCTGCTTCAGGTCGCGGTACAAGAGCTCGTAATTGAGGATGATGAAGAACGTCCGCGCGCCGCCGTAGAGCCTCTCGCGCTCGCGCGCCGGTCCGGCGATGATCGAGACATCCGCCTGGGACACCTTTTCGATCTCGCGCTTCCACTGCTGTTTCAGCGAAGCCGGGCAGATGATGAGCGTGCGCCGCACCGGGCCCAAGGCCCGCAGGAATAGCGCCGCCCCGATGGCCTCGACGGTCTTGCCCAGTCCCATGTCGTCGCCGATGAAAGCGCGGCGCTTCTTGGCGGCAAAGAAGATCCCTTCCACCTGATAAGGGTGCAGCTTGACGTTCATGGCTCCGACGGAATCGCGCCAGGCCGGGTGTTTTTGCGGGTCCTTGGCCATGGCCGAGATGCGGCGCTCCCACTGAAAAGCCTCCGCCTCCCGGTCCAGGAGCTCCCGGACGGCCGGCTCGACTTCGACCGGAAGCCGGGACTGCGCGCGCACGAGGCGCAGCAAGCCGTCGAAGGCGGCCTTGTGGCGCAGGGGGTCCTTGCCGTTGGAGAGATAGCCCTCGCCGTCAAAGGCCCGCAGCAGCTGCGGCGGTACCTTGGCCTGAAGCGGTCCTGGGACGTGCACCCGGATCTCATCGAGAGCGTGAAGCAGCTTCTCATGCGAAGGCCGGCTGCCCAGATAAATGGAAATGCGCCGGGCCTTGGCTTCGGCGGCTTCCAGCTTCGCCTCTGATAGAGAGTTCAGGGAGGCCTTCACCCGCTCGATGTGCTTGCAGGTCCCGAGCTCATTGGTCAGGTAGTCCGTGCAGCCGCAGGAGGCGTGCCTCCAATCGGCGTCGCGCACCGTCACCTTGTAGCGGCGCCCCTTCCGGTCCTGGGTGCCGGAGGCCACGTCATACACTCCCAGAGGGCCTGACGCCGGCCTGGAGACTATCCTCAGTCCCTGCTCCCGCGAGCTATGCCTGCGGGCTTCGCGCTCCACCTGGGCCAATTCCTCCAGGTAGCGGTTCCGTTCCTCCGGGTTGTCCTCCCAGCCCTCGAATTCCCCCGGGATCTCGCCCAAGTCCGGCTCGGAGCCGGTCTCCTCCTGCTGCCAGGCGATCAGCGCCGCCACCGCGTGCTTGCACAGGGGCTCGAACGTGAAGGGGCAGGCGCATTTTGAGACCGGCATGCCGAAGCGGTCGAATCGGATCTCGACCCGATAGGGCGCCGAAGCCGTCCCCTCCACAACGGCCACGATGCGGTCGTCCGCGCAGCTTTCCAGGGACAACACCCGCTTCTGCCGGTAGTAGTCCCGCCCGCGGCAGATGATCCGGCCCGAGGCCCAGGAGCGGAGATTCTTCTCCACGCAAAACGGGTCTAGTTTCACCGCCGGTTCCGGAAAAGCGTCCATGGTCATAGGGTCTCCTTGATGGCTGTTCGAACGGGGTCAGGCGTGGCCCTCGGGCGCGCGGTTGAGACAGCATTTTTTGAATTTCTTGCCGCTTCCGCACGGGCAGGGGGCGTTGCGGCCGACTGCGGCGGCTCGGGCCTCCCCGGCCGAGATCGCCAGCCAGGCCAGGGCGTTGGGGACCCGCTTCCAAACGGACAGGAAGCTCCGCGCGCAGGCCGCGGCCTCGTCCTCGTCTCCGACCCTCACGCTGCCGCCGCCCGTCCAAGACGAGGTCTTCCTGCCCAAGAGATAGTCCGGCAGGTATTTGTTGCAGTCCAACGCCGCTCTCAAAAGCCCGCCGGCGCGGTCGGAGGCGCCCTCCCCCACGAACGCCGCCAGCGCCTTCATGAGTCTCCACTCCAGTCCGTCATCATCATCGTACTCGGGGCGGGCGAGAAGCTCCGAGATCTCGGCGAAGCGTCCCAGATCGCCCAGGCAGGCCAACAGCACGCCGCGTATGCCTTGGCCGTCCCGGGGACTCAACCGCAGCAGCTCATGATAATGCCCGACCGCGGCCTCAAAATCGCCTTCCGACCAGAGACAGCGGGCCAGTTCGGCGCGGGCCCGCATGTAGGGCCGGGTCTCCACCAGCCCCCAGAAGTGCCCGGCGTTGTCCCGAAAGAAGTCCGGGCCCAGGGCGCGTTCCCCGGCCGCCACGGCCTTCCGGTAGAGCTCGGCGGCCTCCGAGACCGTCCGGGCCGTCTCCTCGGCCAGCAGGGCGTAGGCGTCGCAGCAGTCCGGGCAGATCGCAAGGGCGGAACGTGCCATCTCCTCGCGCCGGCGCGGGTCAGCCTCCTGCCACGCCTCGTACATCAGGTCCTGAGCCTTCTCCCAGGAGTTCGCCGGAGGCGGGGGCTCCATCATCCCGTCCACCGTCTTCAAGAACGCATTCATCTCTTCGACGGTCTCGAAACCCTTGTCCCGGATGAGCCTGGCGGAGTGGGCGGACAGTTGTTCCCTGGCGAGCCAGGGGTCGCGCAGAGAACTCGGCCCGGCGTCTCCCGGCTCGTCATCCGGGCACACGTCCGGGTCTTCACCCCAGGCGCGGCCCAGGGCCTCCTGGAGCGCGGCCTCCTCGGTCAGCCGACCCGCTTCCGTCTCTTTCCGGCGGCGCGCTATCCGCTCCGAGGAATAGAAGTCCATCCAGTCATGCAAGTAGGCATGCAGATGAGGCTCCTTGACATCCTGGCGCACCTCGTCGGCGTCGAACCAACCCTTGGCCACACCAGGGACGAGGGACAGGAGCAGGGCCTCGTGTTCCTGCCGGGCGCAGTTCAAGAGGATGCAGCCCGCGCAGGCGCGCGCGTCCTCGTCTTCAGAGGTATCCGCCGCGACGCTGGCCACGAAAGAAAACACCTCTTGGGCATGCTCCGCATGGCGCAGGGCGACGGCCGCCATGGACATCATGGCGCAGTCGCGCAGCGACCACTCCGCCTCCCGGTCGCGGGCCGCTTCCCTCAGTGGAGGCAGGGACTTGGGCCCGAGGCGTCCGAAGATGGCCGGGAGCGCATATTGGAGTATCTCCGCCTCCCAGTAATCCGCCTCAGCCATGGCGCGCATGAGCGGCTGGATCGCGGCCTCGTCCGCGCTGGCGCCCAACAGGTGCGCGGCGTGGATCGTCGCGCACCAGCCCGCGTCCTGCCTGTGCCAATTGCACCCGTAGTCGATGATGGCGGAGAGGGCCGGGACCAGCCGTCGGCCCCGAGCGACGATCTCCCGGGCGGCGGCCGAAGATAGCTGGTCGGCCTCGGTGAACAGGAGCCGGATCAGCCGGTCGTCCGGGAGATCCCTATAGTCCGGATAGACCCCGCCGTCCGGACCGGTCGTCCGCCCGAAAAGCCTCTTCACCCAGGCCATTTTCGAGACCCTGGCATCAACCCAGAAGGGGAATCCCCTCTTCGGCCGCCGCGAGAACGATGTTCGCGCAGGCCTCGGCATCGGAGAGGGCATCATGGTGGTCGAGCTTGAGGCCCAAATGCCGGCAGACGTCGGGAAGCTTGGTGGGACGGATGGACCAGGCCCTGCGGGCAAGTTTGACGGTGCAGAGAAACGGCAACGCGGGCGCCTTGACGCCTGCCGCCGAGCAGCAGGCGTCAAGGACTCCGCTGTCGAAACCGGCGTTATGGGCAGCGAGGAAATCCGCCCCGGCCAGACTCTTCTCCAGTTTCGGCCACAGCGCGGCGAAGTCGGGCTTGTTCGCCACGTGAGACCATGCGATGCCGTGGATGTAGGTAAAAAAGAAAGTCTTGCGCGGCGGCCGGATCAGATGGCGCTCGCGCTTGACGATCTTGCCTTTACGGACCCTAACCAAGCCCACGGCGCAGGCGCTGTCGCGACCATGGTCCGCGGTCTCGAAATCGATGGCGACGAAGTCAGCCAGCATGTCCTTCATTATCCATTTTCGCAAAGCCAACAGTCAATTTCACTCCGCGCAGCGGGCCTCCGGATCGCGAACGGCTATTTCGCGGCGAGCCCCAGCGGACATGATATATCATATGCCCGTGCTCGCCATCCTTTCGTGCCTCCTGCTGGCCACGGCCGCCGGCGCCGCCGAGCCGGCGGACTTCCAAGAGCGCATCCATCGCGCGCAGAGCGCCATCCTCCCGCAGGTGGTCTACGTCCACGTGGTCGGCGAGGACTACGAGGGCGGCGAGGCCAAGCGCGCGCTCTGGAGCGGCAGCGGCGTCATCATCTCCTCCGACGGCTACATCGCCACCAACCACCACGTCCTCTACCGGGCGCAGAGGGTCCGCGTCATGCTCTCCGACCGGCGCGCTTTCGAGGCCGAGATCGTGGGCAGCGATGAGGAGACGGACCTCGGGCTCCTCAGGCTCAAGCTGCCGCCCGGCTCCCCCGCGCTGCCCTTCGCGTCCTTCGCCGAAGGCCGGAACCTCTCCGCCGGCGAATTCGTGCTGGCGGTGGGAAGCCCCTTCGGCCTGGCCAGTTCCGTCTCCTTCGGCATCGTCAACAACCCCGCGCAATCGCTGGGCGACGACGGCCTCTACAACTGGATCCAGACCGACGCCGCCATCAATCATGGGAACTCCGGCGGCCCGCTCGTCGACCTCGAGGGGCGCATCGTCGGAATAGACACCCTGGGCATCGGGGGCAGCGGGATCGGCTTCGCCATCCCGGCCCAGCAGGCCCGGGAGGTCCTGACGCGGATCCAGGCCGCGGGACGGGTCGAGCGCAGCACGCTCGGGCTGACCCTGCAGGCCCTGCGCGACTTCGGCCGCGAATCCTACGCCCCCGGCGAACGCGGCGTCCTCATCGGGGGCGTGGAACCGGATTCCCCGGGCGCCCGGGCCGGACTCGCCCCCGGCGACATCCTGCTCAGCGCCGGCGGCCGGCCCCTGGACGCGCTCTACGCTTCGGACCTGCCCGCGGTGCGCCGGCTCCTCGTCGACCTGCCGGCCGGCCGGCCGGTGCGCCTGGAGACGCTGCGCGAGGGCCGGACGGTCCCGCTCACCGCCGTCCCCAAGCGCCACGCGGGCCCCGCCGACGCCGTGTTCGACGCCCCCGAGTGGATGCTGACCGCCCAGGAGATCGGCGAGGAAGACGATACCGTCATCCATTTCTTCCGGCCGCGGGGCGCCTGGATCCTCGGCGTCTCCCCCGACGGGAACGCGGCGCGCAGCGGTCTGGAGCCCTACGACATCCTTCTGGAGGTGGACGGGCGCGAGGTCCTTTCGCTCGAAGACCTGCGTCAGGCCTACCGCCGGAGCCTCGAGCGCGGCCCGGCCAAGCGCCTCCTCCTGGTTTCGGTGCTGCGCCGCGGGCGGCCCTTGAAGCTCGCTCTCGATTACAGCCGCTCCCGGTCCGCGCGGGAGGAGGAACGATGATCGGCTGGGCCCCCTGGGCGCTCTCCGGCGTCCTCGGCCTCGCGCCGGCCGCCGCGCAGACCGTCGCGAGCGACCTGGAGCTCGGTCCCCTCCGCCTCGAGATGGGCGTTCTCGGAGAACTGGCGGAGCCCCTGGCCCTCCCGGCGCTCCTCCCCCTCTCCCCGATGCTCGCCGTTTCGTCCGGCACGCCGCGCCGCGACGAACTGGACTTGTCCACCGCGGCCGAGGCGGCCCGCCTGCGCGACGCCCGCAGCCTCTTCGTGGAACTGCGCTTCCGCCTCGCCCCCTACGATCCGGCCAGCCTGGTGGAGAAGACGCGCTTCTGGAAGCGCCACGACGCCTGGGGACTCGACGAGAAGGCCCAGGACCGCGCCACCCTCTCCTTCGCCGCTTCCCGCGCGCCGGGACCCGGGCTCTTCGTCGCCCCGCTCTTCGATTTCGACCTCGAGCGTCTCGAGGCCCTGACCGCCGTGGACTTCAAGGGCGGCGAGCATCCGGCCAAGCCCTGGGGGCTCCCCCGGCGCGGCGACGGGGTGTGGTTCGCGGCTGAAGGGCTCGCAGCCCTCCCGCTGCCGCCCCTCCTCCCCGCCGGCGACCTGGAATCGGGGCATCGGGTGCGGCTGTCCAGGGACCGCGACGCGTTCCATTTCGACCTCTGGCCCTGGCGCCGTCCGATGAAGGAGAAGTCCGGCGTCGACCGTTCCTTCCACGAGACGGAACGGCCCCAGCCGTCGCGTCCGGCCGTCATCGACAAGGAACTCGCCGTCGTCTTCGACTCCAGCGGCGTCTGGCGCGGCTGGCTCTCCGGCGATTACCGTTCGGAGGCCCTGGTATCCCCCACCCAGGTCCGCGACGAGGTCCTGCCTTTCTCGGAGTTCCAGCGGCTCACTCGGGCGGCGGAGGGACGCATGGCCCGGGCGCTGCCCGTCGTCCGCCTGCGCTTCCGGCCCGACAGCGCCGCCCCCTACGGGGACGAGGAGGCGGCCGTCAAGGAGCGCGCCGACGTGGGCTTCCCGCTGGCGCCCCGCGTCGTGTATTGCCCCCGCGCCCTGACCCCCAAGCTGGTCCGGCGGCTGGAATCGGTCGAATTGGCCGTCGGTTCGCGCACGGTCGCGGCGCGCTTCGCCGGGGTGCCGGCGCAGGCCCTGGCGGGCTATCTCGTGGTCCCGGAAGCGGACCTAGAGACCCTGCCCGAGGGCCGCACCCCGGAGGACGGGGAGCTCGCCCTGTCCGTGGAGACCCGCGCCGCCGACGCCGGCCTCCAGGTCTGGGTCTACCCCGACCGGCTCGAAGGCCTGGCGACCGGCTATGACGGAGAGCGCCGGCGCAAGCCGCGCTTCCTGGATGGCGCCGGCGGCCTCGCGGCGGACCTGGCTGGGAGTCCCTACGGCCTCATGGTCGAGGAGGTGCGCACCGAGAGCGTGGTAGAGCGCGACCGCTGGCGCAAGCCCGCCCCCCTGGTGCGGCTGCACCCGCTGGCGGAACTCTCGCGGACCTTCGCCAAGCCTGAGGAGGCGGTGGACCCGCGCCTGCAGCCGCTCGACGCGCTGGGCGGCAAGCGCCGGCCGTGGCTCGGCGTCGAGACCCAGGACCTGAACCCCGACCTCGCCAAGCTCCTCGACGTCGGCGGCCTCACCAAGGGCGGCTCCCTCGGCCAGCTCGTCAATGAGGTGCTGCCCGGCTCGCCGGCGGCACGCGCCGGGATGCTCCCGGGCGACCTGCTCCTGAGGCTGCGTCCCGCGGGCAAGCGCCAGGACGCCCTCATCCCGGCCAAGGCGCGGCCCGTCTACGTGCGCGCCGCCAACGAGGCCGCCTGGTTCTTCCGCCGTCTGTCCACCGGACTCGACGACGCGCTGGCGGACCTGGTGCCGGGGACGGCGCTCCGAGTGGCCTACGGACGGGCCGGTGAAGAGCGCACCGCGGACCTGGTCTTGGAGGCCAGCCCTCCCGACGTGGAGAGTTCCCCCAAGTGGATCGACTCCGCCACCGGGCTCTCCCTCAAGGAGCTCACGGCGGACGTCCGGCGCCTGCTGCGTCTGGACGAGCAGTTCCAAGGCCTGCTCATCTACGACGTCGATCCCGGCAGCCCCGCGCAGGTAGCGGGACTCAAGCCCTTCGGCCTCCTGGTCGAGTTCGACGGGCGTCCCCTTCCCGGCTTGGCGGAGCTGCGGAGCGCGCTCGCGGCCAAGCGGGCCGAGAAGACCTCGGCGGTGCGCGTGCGCACCGTGTACCTGGGACGGCCCCGCTACGCCGACCTGCGCGTGGCGGCCGCCGCGCCGGCGCCCGAGTCGCCGCGATGAAGATCGCCATCGATCCGGTGCTCTGCAGCGGCTGCAACCGCTGCGCGCAGGTCTGCCCCCTCAATTTCTCCGAGACGCCGCGCGGCAAGCCCCAGGTCGCGGACCCCGTACTCACCTGCTTCCATTGCGGGCACTGCGTGGCCGTGTGCCCCGAGGAGGCGGTCTCCCACGACGGGCTCTCGGACCTGCGCTTCACGCCCCTGCGGGACCTGCCCGCCCCCGCGCAGTTCATGTCTCTGCTGCATGCCCGCAGGTCCCGGCGCGAGTTCACCCTCCAGCCCCTGTCGCGGGAAGAGATCGACGCCCTGCTGACCGCCGGCGCCCAGGCGGCGAACGGCCTCAACCGGCGCGACGTGGGCTATACCGTCGTCACGGAGCCCGCGACGCTCAAGGAACTGTCCCGGCGCATCGGCAAGCAGACTCTTTGGATGGCCGCCCGCTTGGAGAGCCCGCTCTGGAGGCTGGTCTTCCGCATGCTCATGGGCCGCGGCTACAAGGAACTCGAACCCCTGTTCCCCCTCTTCAAGCCCATGGCCTCGGCCCTCCCCCGGGGCCGGGACATGATACTCTACGACGCGCCCTGCGCCATCCTCATCCATACGCGCCCGGGCGACCCCTGCGGCGCCGAGAACGCGGTCTACTCCGGCGCCAACATCCTGTTGGCCGCCGAAGCGATGGGTCTGGGAGCGTGCGTCATCGGCTTCCTGACCGAGCCCGTCAACCGCAGCCAGGACCTGGCCCGGCTCGCGGGCGTCCCGCCGGGGCACAAGGTCCACACCAGCATCGTCGCGGGGCATCCGCGCTTCCCCTACGCCCGCGGCATCGCCCACCCCGCGCCCCAGGGCGCGGACGGACTCAGTCGGGGATCATCGTCACCGACAGCTTGACGATCTCCATCTCGGGCCCCGCGGTTCCCGGCGGCCGGCCCATCCAGACCGCGAGCGCCAGAGCGCCCGCCGCCGCGCCGGCCAGCAGTAGCCGGGGCATGACCGGCCAGAAGGACCACGCCGGGGAGCGCGGCGCGCCGTACTCTTCGTCGAAGGCGCTCATGAGCGACCTCCGGACGCGGGCCGGCACCGGAGCGCGGCGTGCCGCGCCCAAAGCCGCCTCGATCGCCTGGATGTCCCCGAGGAACGCCGCGCACCGGGCGCAGGAGGCGGCGTGCTCGGCCGCGGCCGCAGGGAGTTCCTCGCCCCGCCCGCCCTCGATCACGCCATCCTGGAACCCTTCACAATCCATCGTCCCCTCCTCCCGTCGCCTCGCGCAGACTCAGGATCGCGCGACGCAGATGGCTCTTCACCGTGTTCAACGGAAGCAGCATGAGCCCCGCGATGCCCTGCAGATCGAGTTCCTGCTGGAATCTCAGGGTCAGCACCTGCTGCTGCGCCGGACTCAGGCTCGCCACAGCTTCCCGCAGCCGCGCGGCCCGTTCCCGGCGCTCCAACTCCAGACCCGCCGGCGCGTCCCGCCCCGGCATCCCGTCGGCCGGGACCTCTTCCGCAGCCTCCCGCTTGCGGCGGCGGAACTCCTTGAGCACCAGGTTGCGCGCGATGCCGAGCAAAAAGGAGCCCAATCCCCCCCGTCCCGGGTCATAGGCTCCGGGGTTGCGCAGCAGCACCAGGAAAGCGTCCTGGGTGACGTCGGCGGCGGCATCCTCGGACCGGAGCAGGGCCAGGGCGAAATGGAACACCCTGGCTTCATGCCGCTCCAGGATGAGGCGGAAGGCCTCCCGGTCGCCGGAGGCCGTCCGCCCCATCAGGATGCCGTCTGTATCAGAGGTCACCGGAGCTGATCGACACGCCCTTGGACTGGGTCGGCGTGCCGTCGTGCTTGAGCCAGACCGTCCACGTTCCCTCCGGAAGTATCGGGGCGCTGGTCAGCCACTGATAGCGGTCCGCTCCGATCTCGAAGCTCAGCATGCTGCCCATGATCCTGCCGACGGGCTTGGCCCCCGGGAACTCCGACAAGGCCACTTCCAGCCTGCCGAGTTCCGGGGCCGATAGAGTGATCTTCCGACCTGAGGCCGAAACGCCGCGCGCCACGACGCTCTTGCCGTTCTTGATCACGTAGCCGTCCAGGCGCAGCCGCTTGCCGTCGTAAGCCTCCGCCCGCGGGGGCAGGGCGCCTATGAAGGGAGTGAGGCGCAGTACCGTCTTCCGGGACGCGGTCCGGGCCAGTTCCACGGTCACGGGCGCGAAGTCGGTGAAGTAATGCGCCTTCTCCTCTATCAGGCCCTCGCCGGCGGTGCTGCCGCGGGGTCCGGTCTTCCGGTAGCGCGCGATGCTCACCCCGAACCCTTTCACCTCGTCGCTGAAAGTGGTGACGTACACGTACTCCCGCTTGTCGCCCACCCGCGCCGAGTACTGGGTCGTCCCGCCGGAAGCCGCGGTCAAACCGTTCTGTTCCACGCCGTAGATACGCGAACCGTCCAGAGAGGCGAGGAAGACCTCTTCGGCCACCATCACGTACTTTTTGAGCTCCGCCGGGGTATATTCTCCTTCGTTCAGAGGGCTCGGCCAATCCGCCGCCCCCCCCGCGAGCGCGGGTCCCGCCAGTCCTACCATCAGGACCGCCAGCATCCATATCTTCATGAGCACGCCTCCTTCAGACATTCCGTCTTCATGGATACTTACCCGCACCCCGCAAAAAGTTGCACCCCCTCCCGTCCGCTAGGGAGAGTCCTTCAGCCCCAGGTCGGCGACGCGGGAGCGGACCGCCGCCATGAACTTGTCGCCCGGGTCCGACTTCACGGTGCGATAGGAGGAGTCTGATTCCTTCCATAGCGGAGTCCCCTCGAATCTCCGGTACTCGTGGTGCCCGATGAGGTACTGGATGCCGGGGAAGCGGTCCTTGAGTTCCCGCACCAGCCAGGCGTCCGCTCCGATCTGGGCCTGGGTCAGGGTCGGACGGTCCCCGGTCCCCCCGACGTTCTCGATCCCGATGGCCTCGAGGTTCAGCCCGATGACGTGGCGCGCCATCCGGTCTTCCGGCATCAGGCGCAGGATGCGCCCGTCCTTCCCCACGAGGAAGTGCGCCGAGACGTTCACGTCCCCGCCTCCGGCGATATCGGCTCGTTCCCGCGGCAGGACCTCGCGGTCGAACGTCTGGAAATCCGCCTCGATGGAATCGGAGCCCGTCCAGTGCAGGACGATCATCCGCGGCCGGATGCGGCCGTCCGGGCGGTCCTCGCCGTAATGGGCTTTGATGTACCCGGCCGTGGCCTGGACCCGCTGGGCGCCGAAGGAGATGGGCCGCTCGACGATCGGGCTCTCGGGACGCAGCACGACCACATGTCCCTGGAAGGGAGCGGACCCCGCCCGGTCGTAGGCCAGGGGCAGGGGCCCGGCGTGCAGGACGCGGTCCCCGGGGGTCAGCCGGCCGTCCCCGTCGGCGTCGGACACCAGCGCCCCCACGTGCTGGAACGAACGCGCCCCCGGATAGCGCACCGCCAGGAAGTCGCCGGGACGGACGTCCGTTCCCCAGCGGATCCCCCGCCCCCCGGCGACGCCCCCCTCTCCCCAGTCGAACTCGGCGGCGTGCGGCAGGCGTGAGACCAGCGCCGCGACGTTGAGGTTCTCCGTCAGCGGCCTTCCCGTGTACTTCGCCCAGGCGGCGGTCACGGCGTCCGCGCAGTCCACCCCCAGATGCCCGTTGGCCTGCGCCGTGATCGAGCCGAAGACCCCGGGTACGTTCAGATAGGACGACAGCCAGCCCAGGAAACCGGGCCCGTCCCGCACGGACACGCGCACGCCCTGGGCGGGGACGCGCTCGACGCGGCCGTCCGTTTCCACCTCCGCCTGGAACCAGAACGACCCGGCGTCCGGATGGTAGTACTCGGACTCCGCGATGCGGCTGGAATAGCGCCCGGTCCATTCCCGGGGCTTCACGCGGCGGCCGGCCGGGAACGGCTCCACCTCCCATAGTCCGTCGAAGCGGGGCAGCGGCTCACGATCGGCCCGGATCTCGGCCAGCCCCACCCACTGATAGGGGTCGGGGTCCCAGGGGAAATTGGCGTTCTTGTACATCTTCGTCACGTCGCGGACGAGCTGCACCCAGCGGACCCGGGCGCCGGGGACCGGCGCCACCCTCAGCCGCACACGCTGACCGGCCAGCGGGGCCGCGGCGTCGGTCCGGACGAACGGACCGTCGCCCACCGCGACCTCGACCGCCGGAGCCGCGAACGCCGGACCCGCGGCGAGCGCGAAGCAGAGCAGGAGCCCCGATGCCTTCGGGGTCAACCGCGCACCGAGGCGTAGCGCATGTGCCGCAAGCGCTTCGCCATCGCCCGGCTCCGATGTTCCAAGACCTGTTGTCTCAGGACGGCGTCGAGGCGGTCCTTCTCGGCGGCCAAGTATCGCGAATAGACCGCGACGCCTCCCTGAAGGAGGATATAGAGCAGGCCGGCGTACACGATCAGACGCCGGCGGGTCGGTGAGAGCGCGGCACCCATGAGGACCGTACCGCAACCCTCAACCGCGCAGGCCCGCGACCAGGCCTTCCCGCGCCTGACGGAACAGGTCATGGAGGATGCGGGGCAGGACCTCGGCGGGCTTCAGCGCGCTGCAGTCCAGCTCAAAGCGCAGCGTCCCCTCCCAGAAGGTCCGGCCGTCGTCGCGCCGCTGGGCGGCCAGATGCGCCTCGAAGCGGGGGCGGCTCGGCGTCCTGGGGTCGAGGAAAGCCCGAACGATACGGCCCCGGAGCACGAGGTCCGCGTCCTCCGCCGCCTCCAAACGGGGCACGAAACGCACCGTGGAGAACACGCCGGCGCTGAGCAGATCGTCGGCCAGGAAGCGTCCCCAATCCTCGCCGTCGAGGCGGGGGGCGTGGGGGTCCTGCGCCGCCGCGCCGGGCACGAGGAAGGGCAGCACCACGACCTTGAGCCGGATGTTGGGAGCCCCGGACATGGGCGGGTTGGGAACGTAGGTCATCCTGGCCGGACCGCAGGCGCCGGCGAGCAGGAGGAGCGGCAGGGCCAGCAGCGTCCCCGGATGTCTCATCCTCCCATTATATCCTAAACTCTCCCATGCCTTCCGCCCGGCGGATGCTGGGCCTCTTCGGGGCCCTCTGGGGCTGGTTCGGGGTGTCCTTCCTCCTGGGAAAGGCCGTGGTCCGGCTCACCCCCTTCGCCCTGGAGCTATTCTCTTTTCCCCTGAGCCGCAGGCATTGGGCCGCCCTCGCCTGCACCGTCGCGGGGATGGGCTACCTGAAAGGCTACCGGCTGTTCCAGGGCGGTTTCTCCCCCCGCATCGCGGCCCGGGTCCGGCATCTCCGGGATCACCCCCGCCTGCCCCACGTGCTGCTCGCGCCGTTCTTCTGCATGGGCTTCTTCCACGCGCCGCGCTGGCGCATCATCACCTCTTTCTCGGTCACGGCCGCGATCATCCTCCTGGTGGTCCTGGTCCGGCGCATGCCCCAACCCTGGCACGGGATCGTCAATTGCGGTGTGATCGTGGGATTGTCCTGGGGCCTGGCGTCCCTGGCGGTATTCACGTTCGACGCCCTGGTCCGGGACGTGACCCATTGCCCGGCTGAAGTCCCGGATTAGCGCCGATGTCAGGCAAGAATGCCGTCATTCCGGCGTAAGGGCTCGCAATGAAATAAGTGGCGCACTTCGGAGGCCCGATCTTGATCCGATTTCTAGGCGCGAGGAGCGCGCATAGCGTGAGCTATGTAAGCGACGAGCAACGACGAAATCGGCCAATAGCGGGCCGTGCGTAAGGAGAACATC
>MGTY01000010.1 GCA_001799695.1 Elusimicrobia bacterium GWA2_69_24 | reverse complement strand
CGACTACACGGTCCGGGTCCAGCGCGGCGAGAAGGTGGACATCTTCTCCGTCCTGCAGCAGTTCCTCTCCTCGCCGGAAGCGCGCGACGCGGCCCAGTGGATCTCGAAGTTGGCCGCGACCTCCAACCGCTACGGGCAGGGGGACCCCGCCACGGAAAGGGCCCTCTGGGAGCAGTACATCCGCGCCCGCGCCGACGACCCCGCCGGCTATACCGGGCTGGGCAAGAACAGCCTGGACCAGCAGGACTACAACACCGCCGTCGCGGCCTACACCCGGGCCATCGACCTGGGCGCGGCCAAGCCCGAGGTGTTCTACGGCCGCGGCATGGCCGCCGAGCGCCTGGGGGATCTCGAACTCGCCAACCAGGACGCGGCCATGGCCCTGCGCATGAGCCCCCAGAACCCGAACGCCTACTCCCTCTTCAAACTCACCGAGAACCAAGTCTCCAAGTCCCGCGTGGACCCGGAGACCGGCAAGGTCTCCGCCTTCGGGGCCCCCGGCGAAGGCTCGGGCGCGGTCGCCGCCGGCGGGGACCGCCTCCCCACCGTCACGCCGGACCTGCGCAGCACGGAGACCGACCCCCTGCGCGCCTCCGCCGCGCTCACCCAGTCCGCCCAGCGCAGCCTCCAGGTCAAGGACTACGACTCCGCCATGGCCGCGGCGCGGCGGGCGACGGAGCTCAACCCCAAGAACGCCCAGGCCTTCAACCTCCTGGCCACGGCCCACGAGAAGAAGGGCGACCACGCCGGCGCCGTCGCCGCGGCCGACAAGGCCCTGGCCATCGAGCCCGAGAGCTTCCCCGCCCTCAACACCCGCTCCTGGTCCCTGAGCGGCCTGCGCCTCTTCGACCAGGCGCTGGGCGACGCCGGCCTCATCACGACCCTCGACGCGTCGAACGCCTTCGGCTGGATCAACGAGGGCCGCGCCCTGGGCGGGCTCTCCCGCCGCCAGGAGATGCTCGCCGCGCTCCAGCGCGCCGCCTCCCTCGACCCGCGCTTCCGCAACCTCCACGACGCCGCGGTGCAGCTCCCCGGGAACAAGGACACCGAGATCCTGTTCGCGGGCCTCATGGACGGCGGCCTTCCCGACGTCAAGGCCAAGCGCGGCCGCGGCCGCCAGTTCTTCGTGGTGCTGATCTCCAGCCTCTCCGGCGGGCTCCTCATCGGCCTCGGCCTCCTGCACGTGCTCTCCGCGCGCTGGCGCGAGGGGGTGTCGCGCACGGTAGGCCGGCTCCTGGGCCGCGCCTCCCATCCCGGCCGGGCGGGGGCCGCGGGCGCCAAGGACGCCGCGGCGCAGGGCCCCATCGCCTCCTACGACATCGTCCGCGTCATCGCGACCGGCGGCATGGGCGTGGTCTACGAGGCCGTGGACGCGGGGCTGGGCCGCCGCGTGGCCATCAAGAAGATGCGCGGCGAGATCCGCGACGACCCCAAACTGCGCGGCCGCTTCCTTGACGAGGCGCGGCTCACCGCCGCCCTGCGCCACCCCAACATCGTGCAGATCCACTCCATCCTGGACGAGGGCCGCGAGCTCTACCTGGTCTTCGAGTACGTGGAGGGCCGTACCCTCAAGGAGCTGCTCGGCGCCGAGAAGCGCCTCTCCTGGCCGCGCAGCCTGGAGGTGACGCGCGGCGCCTGCGCGGCCCTGGAGTACGCGCACGCCAAGGGCGTCGTGCACCGCGACCTCAAACCCGAGAACCTCATGCTCGACAAGGAGGGCCGGCTCAAGGTCATGGACTTCGGCCTGGCCCGCTACGCTCCCGAGCCCACCCAGACCGTCGCCACCACCATCTGGGGCACCCCCGCCTACATGGCCCCGGAGGCCGAGGAGGGCGACATCCGCCCCCAGTCCGACCTCTATTCTCTCGCCGTCTGCCTCTACGAATTCGTCGTGGGCAAGCCGCCCTTCAGCGGCGGCCCGGGGAACATGTTCGTGGCCAAGACCAAGGGCGACTTCATCCCCCCCACCCGGGCCCGCCCGGAGTTGCCCGACGGCTTCGACGCCTTCATGAAGCGCGCTTTGGCCCCCCGCCCCGACGCCCGCTTCCCCTCCGCCCAATCCTTCCGAGAAGCCCTAGACCGCCTCTCCTGACCCGCCTCAGCCGGTCCCGGGGATTAAGTTATTTAAGTTTCGGCCGCATCATAATCGAAAGTTTTTTCTTTATTAGGCGCCGGGCGGCCCGAACCCGGGCGCCCGGGTTCGGGCCGCCCGGCGTAATATCAAGGTACGCCGTGTTCTAGTAGATGCGGCCGAGCACGGCGAGGGCTTCCATGTGGTCGGTGTGGGGGAACAGGTCGAACCCTTCGGCCAAGCGCAGGTCGTACAACCCGCTCATCTTGCGGATGTCCTCGACCATGGCCTTGGGGTTGCAGGAGACGTAGATGAGCTTCGCGGGCGCGAGTTCCTTGAGAGCGGCGAGCGCCGTGGGGTGGAGCCCGGAGCGCGGCGGATCGACGATGACCGCGTCCACGTCCACCACCTTCTGCGCGGCCAGGCCGGGCAGCAGGTCCTCCACCTTCGCCGCCATGAAATCGACGTTCGTCACCTGGTTCTGCTCGGCGTTGAAGCGGGCGTCCGCGACGGCGGACTCGATGACCTCCACCCCCATCACCCGCTCGCAGAGGTCGGCGACCGACAGGGTGATGCCCCCCGTGCCGCAGTAGAGGTCCAGCAGGTTCTGCGGCCGGGCGTCGGCGATGCACTCGCGGATGCGCGTGTAGAGAGCCTCGGCCCCCCGCGTATTGGTCTGCAGGAAGGAGTAGGGCGACACCCGCAGGCGCTTGCCCAGCACGGACTCGAAGATGACGCCGGGGCCGTAGAGCACCTCGGTCTTCTCCGCCTGCGCCACGTCGGACTTGCCCGAGTTCGTCCCCCAGAGCACCGTGGTCGCCGGATAAGCGGCGCGGACCATCTTGACGAAACCCGCCGCGTCGAGCTTGCCCGGAGTGGTGACCAGGTTGACCAGCCGCTCGTCGGTGTTCTTGGCCTCGCGCACCACGAGGTGGCGGAGGAAGCCCGTGCGCTTGTGCAGGTTGAAGGGCTGGAGCTTCTCCTTAAGCGCCCAGGCGTGCACCGCCGCCAGGAGCAGCGGGGCCTCGGGGGAGAGCAGGTAGCACTCCTTGATGTTCATCACCCGGTCCCAGCGGTTGCGGATCTTCTGCCCGAGCAGGAGGTAGTCCTCCCCTTCCGCGGGCGCCGGATAGACGTCCTGGAAGGAGAACTCCATCTTGTTGCGGTAGTACCATTCCTGCGGCGAGGGGTGCATGGGGACCGTCGTCACCCACCCGATGCGGGCCAGAAGCTCGCTCAGCTCGGCCTGCTTGCGCGCGAGCTGGTCCTCGTAGTGGATGTCCTGCAGGCGGCAGCCGCCGCAGGTGCCGAAATGGGGACAGCGCGGCTCCACGGCCCGGGCCGGGGGCTTGGGGGCCGCCCCCTCCGCGCAAGGAGGGACGGCGCGCCCCGGGGACGGCGTCCCCTTGGACGCCGCCGCCGGGGCGCCTTCAGACGGAGAACTTGAAGAAGCAGACATCGCCGGACTTTACCTCATACTCCTTACCCTCGGAGCGCACCAGCCCGCGCTCCCTCAGGGCGGCTTCCGAGCCGTGCTGGACCAGCTCGGCGAAAGAGAAGACCTCGGCCCGGATGAATCCCTTCGCGATATCGGTGTGGATGGCCCCGGCCGCCTCGCGCGCCCGGGTGCCCTTGGCGATGGTCCAGGCCCGCACCTCGTCGGCCCCGCCGGTGAAGAAGCTCTGCAGGCCGAGGAGGTCGTACGCCGAGACGATCACGCGCTCGAGTCCCGTCATCTCCAGCCCCATCTCCTTGAGGAACGCCCCGCGCTCCTCCTCGGGGAGCTGGATGATCTCAGCCTCCAGCTTGCCGCAGAAGGACAGGTAGCCCGCCCCGCGTTCGCGCGCGGCGGCCTCGAACGTCTTCACGACCTCCGGGTCCGGCTGCTCGTCGGTGTTGCCGACGAAGAGCACGGACTTGCAGGTCAGGAGCCCGGCGTCCTTGAGCTCGGACTCCGGGATGCCGGCGCTGCGCGCGGGCTGGCCCTTCTCGAGCACACCCTTGACCTTCTCGAGCTTGACCAGCTTCTCGGCCGCTTCCTTCATCCCGGTGCGCGCCTTGGTCTTCAGCTTGTCCAACTGCTTCTCGATGCTGTCGAGGTCCGCCAGGATGAGCTCGGTCTCGATGATCTCGATGTCCCGCCGGGGGTCCACCGGGCCGAGGGTATGGATCACGTCCGGGTCCCGGAACAGGCGCACCAGGTGCAGGATGGCGTCCACTTCCCGGATGTTGGCGAGAAACTTGTTGCCCAGCCCCTCCCCCTTGGAGGCGCCCTTCACCAGCCCGGCGATGTCCACGAAGCGGGTGGCCGCGGGGGTGGTCTTCTCGGGCTTGTAGATCCCGGTCAGGACCTGGAGCCGCTCGTCGGGAACGAACACGATGCCCACGTTCGGCTCGATGGTCGTGAAGGGGTAGTTGGAAGCCGCCGCGTGCCCGGAAGTCAGGGCATTGAATATCGTGGATTTGCCGACGTTAGGTAGACCGACTATCCCGATTTCCATGGCTCGGCGTTATGGTGTGCTTCCGGGGACGAGTGGCGCGTACGGGATTTGAACCCGTGGTCTCTGCCTTGAGAGGGCAGCGTCCTAGGCCGCTAGACGAACGCGCCACACGTCCCCGGAAGGTGGATACTATACCAATTTTATCCGCGCGCCTCAGGATTGGGAGATCGCGGTCTCGGGGCAGGAGGCTTCGCACGCCGCGCAGTCGATGCATTTCTCGGCATCGATGGCGTAGTGCGGTTCGCCCTTCACGATCGCCTCGGACGGGCACGTCTCGAAGCACGTTCCGCAGGCGTTGCACTTATCACTGATCTTGTAGGCCATTTCTTGTAACCCTCCGCTGCCCCCGAATACCCATATTGTACCACGCCGGGGGCGGGGTTGGCCAACTGTGGTACAATCCCGCTATGCGCTTCGCGGCTCGCGCCGTCCTCCCGCTCCTGGCCCTGCTCGCGGCCGGCTGCGTCGAGGCGTTCCGGATCCCGGCCCCCTCCTGGCCCCCCCTGCCCGACGGCCATTTCATGCACGTCGGGACCTTCCTCCAGGTGAGCGGTACAGCCAAATTGCCCCCGGGTATGACCGGCGAGACCCAGCGCCGGGCCGAGGGCCGCGACGCGGCCATCATGGACGCGTGGGAGCGGCTGCAGCGCTACCTGGAATCCCTCCCCCTCCCGGAAGGCGGCACGGTCGGCGAGCGCTGCGCTGCCTCCGGCCCGCTCCAGACCTCCCTGGTGAACCTCGTCCGCTCCTCGGAACTGGTCTCCACCGAGTTCGCCGGGGACCGGGTCGCCGCGGTCCTGCGCCTCGACAAGACCCGCATCAACAGGTTCCTGGGCACCCAGTTCCGCCGTTCCTCCGCTTTACCCTAGATTTACCTTCCAGAAACATCGTTAAAACGCCCTTCCGCTATCTATAGAGTGAGGAGGGTGGACCCATGCCGTTCATGGTCCTATCGGCTGTCCTTCTAGCCTGCGTCCCGGGCTCCGCCGACGCCCAGATCGACGCCCGCGGCGGCGACCCGAACCGGGCCATCTGCCCGGTCGGCTCCGCCGTGGCCGTCGTGCGCGGCAGCTGGCAATGCGTGGCCGCGCGCCGCCCGGCGGACGGCCAGACCCTGCACAGCGACATCCCCGCCGCGCCGCCCAGCGGACCCTCCGCCATCGCCCGCTCCATCCAGTCGAGCGGCGCGCCTGCTTCGACTCCGCTCGGGGCGGGCGCTTCGACTGCGCTCAACGCAGGCTGCCCGGAGGGCGCCTACCCCGTCCGCACCAACACCCCGCTCCAACCCTACGTCTGCTCCCCGCGCGGCGACACGGAACGCACCCCCGCGGGCGGCGGCGCGAAATACGGCGACTGCGGCCAGTTCAACACCGCCTTCTCCAGCTTCTACCAGGGCTCGGCCGTCGCCTACACCGGCCAGGCGGCCAAGAATCGCCGGGTCGAGGAGACCATGCGCAGCGAGATCGTCCAGCAACAGCGCCTGAGCCGTCAGCTCCGCCAGCAGGCTTTTGCCGCCCGCCATTCGGGCATCCGCCAGGTCCTCAGCCAGCAGGCCCGGAGCGTCGACAAGGACGTCCAGGCGCGTCAGCGGACCCTGAACAGTCTCTCGACCCAGAACCGGGGCAAGGAACGGCAGTTCAAGGAGAGCTTCCGGGCCGCGGCCAAGGCGAAGCTGCAGATGCGGCCGGAGGGCTGTCAGGTGGAGGCGGCGGGGAACTAGCGGCCTAGCGCGGACGGCCCTTGATGCGCAAGGTGCGGGGGAGATCCGCGTCTTCGGGCTTCGGCTCGGCCTTGGCCGGCACGAGGCCGGCCTCGGCCAGCACCAGGAGGCGCGGCGAAGCCACGTTGTAAGGAGCCTGCTCGTAGTCGCCCCAGGCGTTCAGCAAAGACAACCCGACGTCCTCGAGCATCCGGGCCAGCTCGGTGAGCGTGTAGAGCCGCATGCTCGGCACTCGCTTCAGGCCGCTCCCGCCCCGGACCTGGAAATGCCGGCAGTCGAGCCGGCCGGTGCGCAGATCGAAGACGCCCACGTCGTCCGCCAGGCTGCGCACCACGGCCTCGCGGTTGAGCAGGTCGAGCAGAACCTTCCCGCCCGGCCGCAGGGAGCGGCGCACGCCCTGGAGACAGCGGATGTCGTCGCGCTCGCTCTCGTAGCAGCCCAACGGGTTGCGCAGGTTGAGCGCCGCGTTGAACTCCCCCTCGTAGGGGATGCTGCGCATGTCGTCGGCGAGGAAATGGGCGGTCAACTTCTCGCGCCGGGCCTGCTCGCGCGCTTCGGCGAAGGCCGAGGCCGCGCGGTCCATCCCCACGATGCGGTAGCGCCGGCGGGCGAGCTCCAGTGTCTGGCTCCCGCGGCCGCAGCCGAAATCCAGGATCCGCGCCCGGGACTTGAGCCCGAGGATCTTCTCGATCGCGTCCACCTGCTTCTGGATGCGTTCTTCGGGGCGCATGAGGACTTCGGGAGGGGGTTCGCGGCGTCCGGAGGTCACCGGCGGCGTCCTGCCCGGCGGAGCAGTTCGACGTCCGCGAGGGTCAGGACGTCTTCTTTGCAGAGCTTGCCCTGATCGAGGTAGAGCTTGAGCTTGGCGACGCAGTCCTCCCAGCTCTGGCGGTAGCGGTCGCGCAGCTTCGCCTTGGACGCGGCGCCGGGGAAGCCCGCGTGGATCAAGGTCACCTGGGAACCGCGAGGCGCCTTCTCAATGAACAAGGACACCAGGGGCGGCACCCCTTCCGCGCGGGAGCCCTCATCGAGCATCCAGGCCACCTTGCGCCCGGGGTCGAGGTCCACGAACACGCCGCTCACTTCCTGGCCGCGCTGGCGGCGCGCGTCCTTGGTCGCCTTGCGCGCGGGCCAGACCATGCGCACGCGGCCCGTATTTCGGGCGTCCGTCTCCGCCCGGTCCAGCCACCACACGCAGAGCTCGCGCGCCGAGGTCAGCGAGCGGTAGACGTCCTCGGGCTTCGCCTTGACGAACGCGGCGAACCGGATATCCGCGGCGGGGGGACGGCGGTGGGCCATGGGAAAACGATGATAGCAAATTCCCCTCCAGCCCCTGGAAAAAACCGGGGTTTTCTTCCATATATATAGTCCATGCGCCGTCTCATCGCGCTTTCTCTGTCCTTGTGCCTCATCGCGCTCTCTCCCGGGCTGGAGCCGTACCGCCTTTTGGCCGGGACGGTCGGCGTCGAAGTCCCCCAGAACGTGGGCTCCCCGAGCGTGGGTTCGGCCGGCGCCAACTCCGCGAACCTCTCCTTGACCGGCGGCATCTCCAACCCCGCCGGCACCATGCTTCAGCCCGGCCTCGACGCGGCCCTCCCCAGCGCCGTATCCCTCAACCCGGCGGTGCAGAGCGGGGGCATCGCCCCCGCCCTGAGCGCGGCCCAGGGGCCCGCCGTCTCCCAAGGCGTGGCGGCCCGCGGTCCGCCTGCCGGGATCGCCGGCATCGTTGACAAGGCCGCCCCCTCTTCCGCGAAATCCATCCCCGTCCTGTCCGTCCCCGTTCCCGCCGCGCCCAAGGCCGTGGTCCCGGCCGCCGTCCGCTCCGTGGCCGACGCGGGCGCCGTGCGCGCCGTCCAGACCGGCAAGGACGTCCCCACCGCCCTCGACACCCTCTTCAGCGGCGGCCGCAGCCGCGCCGGAGCCGACGTTTCCGGGCCCGTGAAGCAGGCCGCCCCCGGCATCCTCGGGGACCGGAGCGCGGGTCTGGGCAAGGCCGCCGCGCAGGCCGCCAAGGAGACCCCTTCCGTCGATTTCCTCCAGGCCGCGGCCGAGAAGAAATCCGCCGCCCCCCAGCAGGCGAAAGGGGTCATCGCCAAGCTCAAGGGCTCGATGGACGGCTTCAACAAGAGCGAGAAATCCTTCATCGTAGGCCAGACCGTGTTCCTGCTCGCCATCAGCATCTACCTGGCGACCCTGCCGCTCCTCGTGCAGGCCCTGACCGGCGACGCGGCCATGTCGGGCGTGGCCCGCGCCGTGCACTACTGGGTCTTCGCGGGCGCCTCCCTCTTCTCCGGCTCCATCGTCCAGCGCACCCCCATGAAGCGCGTTCTGGTGGGCGCCGCCCTCACCCGCGCCGTCGTGTTCGGCACCATCGGCCTCTTGGCCATCACCAACATCCTGCCCTGGACCGGATTCCTGCTCCTGGTGGGCGCCAACGCCGTCGTCGTCTCCATGAACCACCTGGTGGACATAGACACCGACGGCGCGCGCAAGGTGTTCTCTTCCGACAAGAAGATCGAGCAGGCGGGCTATCTCTACGACTTCATCTACTACGGGATGATGCTCGCCATCCCCCCCCTCATCGGCATCCCCATGGACTGGCTCGACGCCGCCTTCGGGCCCGGCATCGGCGCGGCCGTCGGGTTCTCGGCCTTCGCCGCGGTGATGAGCGTGGCCGCCTTCATCTACGCCAAGTACGTGAAGGTCATCGGTGAGGACTTCGGCGCGTCCCAGGCCGCGGGCCTGCTCCGGAAGCTCCGGGGCCTGCTCGCCACGGGCTGGAGCATACTCAAGGAGACCCCCCAGCGCACCTGGCGGACCGCCAAGATCATCCTGGCCAACAAGAAGATCCTGTCGCGCTCGTTCATGGCCACGGCCGAGAACTTCGTCGAGGACGCCCTCTTCGCCGTGGTCATCCCCTCCTTCGCCATCGACATCCTGCGCGCGGGCGCCACCGGCAACGGCCTGCTCCTCTCCGCGGTCACCTTCGGGGGTCTGCTGGCCTCCACCTTCCTGGTGCGCTACGCCCAGCGCATCCAGAACCGCATCGGCACCTACAACTTCCTGGCCATCCTGACCGTGGCCGCGGCCACGGCCTTCATCCCCTCCATCGGCCTGTGGCTGGCGCCGTCGCTCTTGTGGGCCGTGCCCGCGGTGGCGCTCATGAAGCTGGCCTACCAGCCCCTGCGCTCGCGCATGCGCGCCCTCCTGCAGGTCGAGATCAAGAACGACCCGGCCGCCCAGGGGCATTCCCAGGAGATATTCAGCTTGATGACCGTCGTGGAGGTGCTGGCCGCCGGGGCCGGCGGCCTGGCCTTCTCCTGGATCTTCATGAACGCGGGCCCCGGGACCCTGCTCTTCGGCCTCCTGGGCGCCAGCGCGCCCATGAAGATCGTCACCATGGCCCTGATGGGCATCTCCGCGGTCTACGTGCTCGGCCTCACCATGCTCAAGGGCCAGATCCCGACCTGGGCCCGCTTCAAGTCCGCCAAGGGCGCCGAGGCCAAGGAGCTCCAAAAACTCGATACGAACCTTAAAAAACTGGGCTACAAGCCGGTGAAGACGGTGAAGATCGACGAGGCCGTGTCCGTGGACCGCCCCACCGTGGCCGTGCTCGCCCCCGCCTCACTCTACAAGCTCTCCATCGTGCGCGAAGGCGGCCGGCAGTCCCCGGGCGACGTGCACCTGGCCCTCGACCCCTCCTGGCTCATCCAGGAGAAGCTCCCCGACGGCCGCACCCGCGTGCTCCTGCGCAAGGGCCTCTTCTTCGACGCGGAAGGCACTCCCTGGCTCGCCGAGTACGCCGTGCCGCGCCCGGCCCGCTACTTCGCCAACTTCTTCACTTTGGGCGCCAACGACCGCGACGACGGCGTGCCCTTCGAGAGCGACCTTGACGTGCCGCAGTCCAACTCGGTCAAGCTCGAGTCCGTCACCAACGACAAGTTCTTCACGCGCCTGCTTCTGGCCGCCAAGGGCGTCGGGGTGCCCGCCACCCTGGCCTTCCTCATGGCCGCCCATCCCCTGGCCGCCCAGGCCGGGAAATACTCCCAGCCCCAGGCCGGCATCCAGGTCGAGTCCATGCCCCCCGCCGCGAGCCGCAAGGCCGAGCTGCGGCGCAGCGTGGAGGCCTATCTCAAGGCCAACGCCGCCCGCCTCAAGGGCCAGGTCGTGGTGAAGCCATCCGGCCCGCAGTGGCACTCGAGCAAGGGCGTCAAGTTCTTCTCCGCCAAGGAAGTCGACGCCATCGTGGACCACGTCCTGGCCCTCTCGGCCGACTCTCAGATGACGCCGGACGGGGCCGTGCTCATCGACGGTCGGCTAACCCCCCCCGCTCTTTACTTCCGCAGCACCCGGCTCGACGGCCTGGGCCTGCCCGACGCCAAGGACGCCTTCGACTCGATGGGCATCCGCGTGGACGGCGACGTGGGGGTCAGCTTCCTGTCCCGCGAGGAGTCCCTCCGCCCCGACGTAGGCAAGGCCAAGAAGGACTGGAACATGCGCGTGCTCATCAGCCGCACCCCCTGGGGCGGGGCCGAGCTCAGCGGCATCTTCATCCGCGCCGGCGCCTGGGGCATCCCCACCGTGGCCGAGCCGGGCGGGCCCGACGGCAAGGGCGACCCCGAGGACGCGGCCGTGGTGGTAAAGTACGAGGACGTCCTCGCCATGCTGCGAAAACAGCACGGCCTCCTCAAGACCGAAGCCGAGGTCGCGGCCTTCACCCGGCGCCTGGAGGAACTGGGCGAACGCGCCCTGGCCGCCCTCTCCGAGAACGAGGCCGCCATGGCCCGCGAGCCCGGCGACCCGCGCCAGGCCCAGACCGACTACATCGGCCTCGACGTGATGCTCCAGGCCGACGAGAAGGGTCTTACCCCCATGGTCATCGAGATCAACGACCACGACTCGGGCGGACAGATGCACATGGACCGCTTCTACCCCGACCGCGCCGGGGAGCACTCCCGCGGCTGGGTGGCCACCATGCTCGCCCGCGCCCGCCGCGACGCGCTCAAGGGCAAGCGCGTCTTGGTCGTGGGCGGCGGCTACCCGGGCAAGCGCTACTTCTTCGAGCGCGCCCAGAAGCTCGGCGTGAAGGTCGTGCTGGTGGACAAACCCGGTTCCTGGGCCGCGGGCCTGGTCGACGAGTTCATCCCCGTGGACACGCTCAAGCCCGACTCGGCCGTGCGCGACGCGGTAGGCCTGCTCGAGTCCAAGGGCCTTTTGGGCACGCTCGACGGCATCACCACCATCTGGGAGGACGACGTCCCCCTCACCTCCTCGCTGGCCGAAAAGCTCGGCCTGCCCTACTTCCCGGTCGAGTCCGCCAGGATCGCCCGCGAGAAGAACCTCACCCGCAAGGTCATGGCCGAGGCCGGCCTCCCCACGCCGCGCTTCGCCACCGTCCACAACCCCGCGGACCTCGAGAAGGCCATGGACCAGGTGGGCTTTCCCGCCATCCTCAAGCCCGTCTCCGGGGCCGAGGCCAAGTTCGTCAAGGAGGTGGGCAGCAAGGAGGAGGCCCGCCGCGTCTTCAAGCAGATGAGCGACGCCATCGCCGCGGAAGCGCAGTCGGACGGCGCCTTCTCCTCCCAGGTCGGCGTGGTCATGGAGCAGTTCCTGGACGGCGACGAGGTGGACGTGGACGTCATCATGCGCGGGGGCAAGGCGGTCTACTCCTCGGTCACCGACAACTGGCCCACCCGGCGCCCCTTCTTCCTGGCCACGGGCTCGAGCCTCCCCAGCCACCTCCCGCAGAAGGGCCAGGACCAGCTCTCCGACCTCGCGGTCAAAACCGCCCAGGCCATGAAGCTGGGCGACGGCGTGCTCCACATCGAGATGAAACTCACCTCCGAGGGGCCGCGCGTCATCGAGGTGAACGCCCGCATCGGCGGCACCTACGTGCACGACTGGGTGAAGGCGGTCTACGGGGTGGACCTGGCCGAGGAGGCCCTGCTGGCCGCGGTCGGGGTGCCCAGCCGTCCCTACAAGCCGCGCAAGCCTTTGACCCACCTCGAGGGCGAGTTCCTCATCCCCGAGCGGTCCGGGACCCTGCTCAAGTTCGGCAACCCCCTGGTCGACGCGGGCGACCCCGGCCTATTCGAGCTCAAGCGCATGAAGCAGGTGGGCTCCGACGTCCGCGTGCCCCCGGACGGCAACGACCGCGTGGGCATGCTCACCTCCAAAGGCGCCGACACCCCCGAAGCCGAGGCGAACCTCAAACGCCTCAAAGCCAGCCAACAGCTGGAAATAGAGTCGGGGAAGAAGTAACCCCTACCGCTCCAAGACGCGGAGGAGTTGCCGCGCACCGCCAAGGCGGCCAAGTCCCGGTCCCGGCAGACCGGACATCTCATCGCGGTCGGCTCGCGGGGGACGCGGGGTCGGAACCGACCCTCGCGTCCAGCGCCGAGACCTCCGGCGGCACCGCGCCCGCGGAGTAGAAGCGCTGGCGCAGCTCGGAGTAGGCGGCCGTTTGCCGGTGCCCCGCGTAGTATTGCAGCAGCTGGAAGACCGAGCGGTTGCGCTCCGGGAACGGCAGGGCTGCGATGGAGTCCATCAGATAGGGGACCGCCTCCTGCGTCCTCCCGCTCCGGTGCAGGATCTCCGCCGTCAGCCCGTAGAGTCTGGCCCGCTGCTGCTTGCTCAAGGCCTCTCCCGCGCGCGCTTCCGCTCGCCGCGCCAAGCGCAAGGCCTCGTCCAGGCGGCCGAGCAGCAGGAGGCCTTCAGCATGCCGGAGCAGCCCGCTGAAGCTCGTCAGGACCGCCTCGGACAAAGCCGCCAGCCGCTCCTTCCTGACTGGATCATTTTCATTGTGCAGCCAGAACGGCAGCAGGAAGCCGCAATCCCCCAGCAGGCTCTCGCGATGATGATGGGTCCAAGGGTCGCGCGGCGCGGCCGCGACCGCGTACTCGTAGAAAGACAGCATCCGGTCGTCGGCGGCCGGCCGCGAGCCTCCCGGAGCGCTGCGGTCGACCTTGCGGAACAGTCCGTATTCGATGACGCCGTAGGGATGCGGCATCTCCCCGATGTAATAGACGGGCCGGCCGGTCCCGGCGATGAAAGCGGAGAGGATCCTGCCGCGCTCCGCGGCGGGAGTCCAAGGAGGGAAGAGGCGGTTCCCGAACACGAAACCCCGATCGTTGTAGAGGGTCACGTCCGGCCGGACGCCCTCCACCCGATGCAGGTAGCCGAGGGTCCCCGTGGGCACGTCGCCCGTGACGAAAAGGACCGCGTCCCGGTCGAGGGCCCCCAGCACCGCGGCGGCGTAGTCCCGCGCCCAGGTGTAGCCGGCCCGCCGATTATCGGGGAGGTTGGCCCAGAGCGCAGCCGCCACGAAGAGGCACGCGAGGACGGCTCCGGCCCGCTCCCGCGGCCACGGCGTCTTCCGGCCGATCCACTCCGCGGTCTCCTCCACGGCGAGCCCCAACCACAGCGCCATGACCCCGTAGGGGATGAGCGGATAGACCTGGAACGTCGCGCGAGTGAGGAACTCGAAGTCCCAGTCCAGCAGGAGGAGGAGGCCGACGCTGGTCGCCAGCAGACACCAGGTCAGCGCGAGGCCCAGCGCAGCCGGCCAGCGGCGCCATTGCAGAAGGCAGCCTCCCGCCGCCGCCGCGGCGCCCAGAGCGGTGAATTGCCCCGCCGCCTGACCGCCGAGGAAGCCGAGAAAGCGCAGCTTGTCGTTCCAGCCCGCGATCGGACTCGAATCCGCCTCGCTGTAACTAGCCCGGCTGATGAACTCGCGGACGCGCGTCCAACTGTCGAGCGGTCCATGGAAGCTGATCTCGGGACTCATCCACGACCGCAGAACCATGCAGACGTAGGGCAGCAGACCGACGATCATTCCGGCGAGGATCAACGGGAGGTGCCTCGCGATCTCCTTGAGCCGGCTCCGCAGCAGGATCAGGAGCCCGGGGACGGAGAGCAGGATCAGGGGCCAATGGTTGGCCAGACTCAGACCGAACACGAGGCCCAGCGCGCCCAGGCGGCGCGGGCTGGCGCGGTCCCTCGCCCGCAGACACAGGGCCAGCAGAAGGAAGAAGAGGAAGGTGTTGAGGCTGTATACCTCGGCGATGATGGCCTGCGACCAGAACACCCGCGAGACTCCGTAGGCCAGGGCGGCGGCATAGGCCGAGGCCGGCCCGGCCGCCAGAAGACGCATGATCCACCATATGATCGAGCAAGTGCCCGCGCCCAGGACGGCGCTCAGCAGGTTCACGCGGAAGGCGACCGTGCCGACCGGCAGCGCGGTGAAGAGTTTTCCCAGCAGGGCGTGGATCGGGTAGCCCGGAGGATGGGAGATGCCCGCGACCTTGCAGGACATGATGAATATCCCCGAGTCCTCAAGGGTCAGAGAGCGCGGCGCCGTGGACAGATAGACGATGAACAGCGCCAGGAAGACGGCAGCCGCATGTCCCGGGAGGCGCTGCGCCCGGACCGAGTCCTCCGGAATGGTCAGAGCTTCGGCCCGACCGGGCCGTCCTTCAACGCCTTGAACGTCTTGACCATGCGGCCGAAGCGCTTAAGGTAGCGATCGTAGCCTTCCTTGGTCGCGGGGTAGACCAGCACGTAGAAGCCGGTGTCCATGGGCAGGATCACGTAGTCGTGCTGGCGCAGGACAGCGGTGCGCGCCCCGTCCTTCTCCACCCGGGTCCCGAACTTGTTGTCCGCCGGGATGTCGCCGGGCGCCACCACGATGAAATGCTTGCCCTCCCAGCCGGAGACGCTGATGCGCTGGATCTCCTTGGGGTCGTCCTTGGTGGGGGTGACGAGCACGTGCTCGGGCCCGTAGACGTCGCGCAGGGTCTGCACGATGAAATCATCGGCCGAGGCGTAGCGCTCGAGCCGTCCATCCGGGAGGCGGTGGAACTCGTTGTTGCCGTACCAGCGGATGCTCAGGCTGGGCACACCGTGGAGGAAGTCGGGTTCGAAGGGACCCACGAAGGTGTAGTTGTAAAAGTCGGCCGTCCCGGTCCCATCCAGGTACACGTTCCAGCCCCAGGGCACCTCGACCGTGAAATCGCCGAAATCCGAGTTGTAGCGGATGTACTCCGGGGGTTTGCAGGCGGAGAACGCCAGCAGACCCGCCAGCGCCGCCATGCCCGCGATGACTGAGAGGGACTTTTTCACTTCCGTACCGATTATATTACGCAAACCCGCCCTTGTCCAGTTACGGTGCCAGGGTGCCAGTGGTCGAATTGCCGCATCACCCTCCACCACCGGGTTCTTCACGGTGCGGAAAGGCGCGCGCAAGCGTCCACAGATACATCCGGTCCAGCACCGTGGGCCGGCGCATGCACTGCGGGTCCTCGGCCATGGGGTCGCCCGTGCAGGCCCAGGCCACGGCCCGGCATCCGCCGCATTGCCCGCGCATGGCGCAACGGCCGCAGCGCCCCTTAAGCTCGGAGCGGTCCCGCAGTCCTCGCATACCGGGGGAGTCCCACAGTTCCGCGAGCGGGGTCCGGGCCGCGTTCCCCACGGGCATGGGCATGCGCCGACAGGCGTAGACCGTGCCGTCCGATTCCACGCAGACCCCCCCGAAGGCCGCGGAACAGCCGGCCATGACCGGACTGAATTCCAACTTGTCCAAAAAGGGCCGCCACAGGGGGTCGCGCAGGGGGACCTCGATGCCCGGCTCGGAGCGCTTGAACTCGAGTATGCGGACGAAGGCCGCGCACAGCTCCTCGGGGCTCAGGAGCTCCGCGGCCATTCCTTCCCCTTTCCCACAGGGCACCAGGCGATGGAAGCCTACCCGGTCCGCGTGCTCCTTGGCCAGGGCCAGCACCGCGGGGAGCTCGGGCGCGGTCTGCTTGGACAAGGTCATGGCGAAGGTCACCGGCACGCCCACCTCGCGCAGCCGGCGCGCCCCGGCCAGCGCCTGGTCGAAGGAGCCCGGCCCCCGGATGGCCTCGTGCACGGCCCGCGAGCCCTCGATGCTGATCTGCACGAAGCGGCAGCCCGCCTTCTTGACCGCGGCCGCGGCCGCGCGGTCGATGAGCGTCCCGTTGGTCAGGATGCGCGTCTGCAGGCCCGCGGCCGAGGCTTTCTCGAGCACGCGGTAGAGCTGTTCCGACAGGAAGGGCTCCCCCCCCGCCACCTGCACCCGGGCATGCTCCTGCGGCATGCGCCGCCGCAATTCCAGGAACCCTGCGAGGATGCGGTCCAGGTCCGCGGCCGGAAGTTCGGGCTTGGGAGCGTCCCTATAGCAATGCCGGCATTTGAGATTGCACCGGTCGGTGATGTGCCATTGCAGGTAGAACGGCTCGGAAGGGTCGAACACGGCGTCCCGCTAGCCGCCGCAGCTGGAACAGCTGGAGCAGCTCGAACAGCTGGAACAGCTGGAGCAGCTGCTCGAACTCGAGCTGTCGTACGAAGAGGACCCGGATGAGCCGGAGGAGCAGTTGCCGGACTTGGCGCAGCTCACGCAGGCTTTCATGAGCAGGCCGAGCACGCTCGCGATCACGACGAAAGCCACGGCCGGATGGACGGTCCCGGGCGGCTGACGGCGGCCGCCTCCGAAAAGCTGCCGCGAATAGTCCCGCGGGGAGCCCCCGCCCGAGGATCCGGACGAGGCCTGCCTCTGCACCACCCCGGGGGAGAAACGCATCGAGAATCCCCCGGGCGGGACCCCGGGAAACGAGACCTCCACCGCCACACGCCCGTCTTCGAGGGTCTTCTGCTGGGCCTGGCTGTAGTTCGACGCCGCCTTGTCCAGCCGCACGCCGGCCGGGAAGATGAAGCGATAGCTGGAATCCTTGATCCCGACCCGGAAGTTCCCGGCCCAGGGCGCCTCGAAGACGTTGCTCTCCAGGTCCCCCGACACCGCGCCCTCGATGCGGAACCTCACGAACACCGTGATGGCGCCGTTCTGTATGGGCGGGGCGAACCTCCAGCCCACGCGCAGCTCCCGCATCGGCTCGATGGCGGCGCGCAGCTGCTGGCCCTGCCCGTCCGTGACCTTCAGGTCCTTGATGGGCAGGTTCCCGACGAACTTGAAGCCCTCGGCCTTGGGCTCGTCGAAGACGTGGTAGCGCAATTCCAGCGTGGCCAGGACGTCGGCGTACTCGCCCGCCGCGTTCCGGACCAGCTCGAAGGTCGCCCGGTAGGGCGAGATCTGGCACTTGTCGTCGTGGCCGCGGCCCGCCATGCTAGCCTCCCCCGCCCGACTCCGGGGGTTCGCCGATGGCCGAGGAAAGCAGGCTCAGCGACTCGAGGAAAGGCTCCTTGTGCTCGGACAGCGCTCCCGCCGCGGCTTCGGCGCCCGCCGGCGTCCACCAAGCGGGGACCTGGGCCCCGGCCGCGGCGGCGCGGTTGACCCATTCCTTCTTGCGGCGGAAGACCACGGCGTAGGGGAGCATCCGCTCGAACTCCTCCTGCACGGGCCGGCCGCCGGCCCCGGGAGCGGCCCCGCCCAGCCAGGCGTCGAAGGCGAGCAATTGCGACTTCATGGCCGAGCCCTTGGCCGTGCGCTGGGGCATGAGCGGCGCGAAAAGGAAGAAGCACAAGGACGAGAACACCAGCCCGAGCCCGCCCATGGCGTACCAGTCCAGGCCGCCCATGCCCAGATAGGGCTGGATGGAGGCCGCGGCCAGGACGAGCAGGACCCCCGCGAGCGCGGCCAGCCCTTTCTGCAGGCAGGGGCACTTCGCGCGCAGGGCGCCCAGGGCGGCCAGCACCGGCAAAAACCACAGCGCCGCCGCGCCCGCCGACGTCGCGAGCCGCGTCCCCCCGTAGACCGCGAGCGCGAAGCCGGCCGCCAACAGGACCGCCCCGGCCGCGTAGTAGTACCAACGCTCCCGGGCCGGATTCATCCGGAAACAGCCGGAAGCCGAAGCTTCCTCATAAAGAGCGTCTTGAAGCACCCCGACCGACTGCGCCGATAAGCCGGCCTCAGCGGTGATGGCGTCCACGCCGGAGAGGAACTCCGCGATCTTGCGCCGCGTCGGGGGCAGGGCAGCGAACGGTTTCGCGCCGCTGATGCGCAGGGAAGCGGGGACCCCCCCGCGGGCCGGCGTGAACGCGAAACCCAAAACGCCCTCCCGGGCCAGGTCCAGAGCGGCCGCGATCACGTCCCGGTGGTCCGCGGACTCATCGGCCACCACCCCGGCGGTCTCGGGAGTCCAGACTTCCTGCTCCGGCAAAGCCGCCGCCGTGCCCTCCCATGCCCCGGACACCAAGGGGTCGCGCCCCCGCGTCCAGAAGACGAAGGCCAGGGCGCAGAGGGTGAGCAGAGGCAGGACGAAGAGCAGGAGCGCGCCGCCGCGCCGCTTCATGAACCCCACCGGCCGCCAGGTGGACGGCACCGTCCCCTTGGGCATCCCCACCGACAGGCTCAGCCCGGCCCGGGCGGGCAGGGAGCGCGCCTCGACCAAGAACCCGTCCGGCATGGAAGCCCGCCGCGTGACCTGGGCCGGGCTCATGACCTGCACCGCGTCCCAGTCCGAGCAGCTGGCGAGCGCGCCATCGATCTTGAGCTCGGCGTTCACGGCCGCGAACCCGTAAGGCAAGCCCTCGGGGACCACGGACCACCGCAAGGTGTCCCTATCCCGCCCGCGGCGCAGCACTCCCGACAGCCGGTAGCCGATAAGGTAGCGCCCCGCTCCCCCGGTCCAGCGCACCCACCGGATGGCCCCGGCGCGGTTCACGTCGAACGCGAGCGCCTTCGCGCCGTCCTTGCCGGACGCCGCCACCCGCAGATCGGCCAGCCCTTCCACCCCGGCCAGATCCACGGCGAACACGGCCGGAGTCCCTTCCGGAAGTTCGAGGGTCCACTCCACGGCCAGGGCGTCGTCCGCGGTGAAGGTCGCCGCGGCGCGGCCGCTGGGCGAACCGGCCGGGCCCGCGCTCAGGACAGCGGGCATCAAAAGGAGGGCGAGAAGGAGCTGCATCATCAGGCGGATTCTAGCACAGAATAGCCCTCATTCGGAGAAGGTCCAGCGTTCCTTTTCCGCCATGCGGCTCAAAAACAGGCTGTCCTCCTCGCAGGCCAGCCAGACGCGCGTCTCCCCCCCCGACTTGCCGGGCTTGCGCGTGACCGGGATGCGTCCGTGTTTGCGCTGCAGGGCGAAGAACTCCTCCAGCTTCACGGTCCCGCCGTCCGCGGCCGCCAGCAGGGGGGCGGCCCACAACTTCGCCAGCAGGGGGTCCGCCGCGTCCGCGTCGAAATCGCCCAGCAGGCGCACGGCCGCTTCGCGCAGCCACGCCGTGCGCGCCGCGTCGGCGATAAGCCGGCGTTTGCGCGCGGCGGGCGCATCGTCCCCCGACAACTCCCGCAGCTTGGACCACAGACGCTCCACCCGCGAGCCGAGGTCGTCGCGCTCCACCACCATCCAGGCGTCCGCCCCGCCCAGCGACTCGTTCCAGACCCGCCGCAGGCCCGGCTCGTAGAGCTCCCGCACGATCCCGCTCATGCAGCGGCCCTGCTCAGCCGCCTCATCGAGCATCAGGAGCTCGCCCTCCCGGCCGGCCAGCCGCAGCGCACCGTCGAACGCCGCGTCCCGGACCACGGCCGCCTGCGAGAGGTTGAGGCGCAGCCCGGGGGCATCCGCGAAGCCGTCCACGGACACGCGCGCGCCGTCCATGGTCACGCTCTCCGCGAACACGCCGTGCACGAAGAGGTCCAGGCGGCCCGGCCGGCCGACCACGTCGGGGATGCGCACCCGCCCGCGCAGCGCGCCTTTCTCGAAATCCCGTCCCAGCAGGCCCGGCCGGTCCGTGGCGTAGGCCCAGGGCGTCCCATCGACGACCACCGGGAAGCGGCACGCGGGAGCGACCGGTCCCAACAGGTCCTTGCAGCCGAAGTCGAACAGGGAACCCCAGACCAGGCGCAGGACCGTGCCGGTATCGGTCCCCGGCGCCGGGCGGCTCTCCAGCGAGAGGTCGTTGTGGATGGAGACCTCGACCCGGCCCGCCCCGCTCCCCGAGGTGAGGGTCATGGACTTGGGCTCGAGCCGCAGGGCGTTGACGAGGCCGAAGGCCAGCTCCCGGCCCCGGGCCGTCGCTCCGTCCTCTTCCTGCACCAGGGCCGCGAAGGGGTCCTTGAGCTCGGCCGGAGAGAGGGGCTCCCCGTCGAAGCGGAACTCGACCCCGCACACCCCCCGCACGAACTTGAAGAGGCCGTCCTCCTCCCGGACCTGGCTCACGTCGAAGCGGGTCGCCCCTCCCACGCACGCGGCGCGCAGCACCGACTTCCCGAACCAGCGGGGTTCCGGCAACTGGTAGTTCTTGAGTATCTCCAGCATCCGCTCGCGCGCGACGCGGAAGGACCCGACCTCTACCGGCTTCTCCTCGTCAGCCATGGGCTCTCGCCAGATACAGGTCCGCCCGGTCCGTCACCGAGATCCGCCTATAACCGCAATATTCCAGGAGCCGCCGCATCTTCCGGGCTCCGGGCATGTGGTCGTGCGCCACCGCCGCGCCGCAATCCCGGTGGAATCGGTTGAGACCGCGCGAGCCCTGCAGATTGAGGACGAACATCCTCCCTCCCGGCTTCAGCACGCGCCGGATCTCGAGAAGCGCGGCGGGATGGCGGTCAAAATGCGGGAAGGATGCGAAGCAGATGGCGGCGTCGCAGGCGCCGTCCGGCAAGAGCAGCCTCTCGGCCTTGGCCTTCAAGAAACGTACCCGCGCCGGGAAACCCTTGCCCCGGGCTTTCCGGAGCATGGGCCCGGACGGGTCGACCCCGATCACCGAGCCGCGGCCGCCGACCGCGCGCAGGAGGAAAGGGACGAGCGCGCCCGTGCCGCAGCCGACGTCGAGCACGGCAGCGCCGGCCTTCAGCCGCAGCCCGCGGACGATGCGGCCCAGACGGGCCTCCTTCTCGGCCGCATGCGCGTCCTCGTCCCAATGCGCCGCGCGCCGGTCGAAGAACCTGGTCTTAGAGCGGGATGAACCCATAGAAGAACGCCAGCCCGAGCAGCCCCATGACCGCCGCACCGGCGGACACGATCAGCTTCATCCGCTTGGCCAGCTCCGGGTCCTTGATCTTGGAGCCCACCAACACCTGCGCGACCACGAGGTCCGCCCCGGCCAATATAATCAACAGCAGTCCCACGAACTTGGAGGTTGTCATGGCGACCTATTCTACTTTAGGTGCCAGGGGTCAACTTAGTGGAATTAGTTTAATAATTCCACTAAGTTGACCCCTGCCACCGGTAATCACCGGTAATTAATCGGAGGCGGGTGGTGTAGAATAGCTGTGACCCCAGTGGCTGCCCCCGAACGTCCCTCCCCCGTCACCGACCGACTCATAGAGGAACATGCCGACGTTGCCTACGCCGCCGCCTTCCGCCTGACCGGGAATGCCGCCGACGCCGCGGACCTGGTCCAGGAGGCTTTCCTGCGCGCCATGGCCAAGGCGGAGCTCTACGACCCCGCCTTCGCCTTCGGCCCCTGGCTGCACCGCATCCTCTTCCGCGTGTACCTCAACCGCCGCCGCGGCGCCCAGCGGCGCCGGGAAGTGCCGCTCGAGCCCCGCACGGACGACGACTCCGGCCCGGCCGACCTGCCGGAGCAGGACGGCTCCGAATCTCCCGAGGCCGCTCTCGAGCGCTCAGAACTCCAGCGCAGCATCGCCCAAGCCCTGGACAGCCTGCCCGAGCTCCTGCGCGCCTGCGTGATCCTGGTGGACGTCGAGGGCCGGGCCTATGACGAGGCCGCGGGCATCCTGGGCTGGCCTTTGGGCAGCGTGGCCGGCCGGCTCTACCGCGCCCGCCGGCTCCTGCGCGAACGATTGTCGGAGGAGGGCGTATGATCTGCAAGTGCGTCCAGTCTCTCATGGAGCTCTACCTCCAAGGCCGGCTCGCCCCCTTCCAGACCCGCTGGATGAAGGATCACATCGCCCGCTGCCCCGGCTGTCAAAAGGAGCTCCAGGTCTGGCAGAAGCTGTTCTCCGGCCTGCGCGCCATGCCCGCCCCGCCGGCCCCGGCCGCGCTCAAGACCGCCCTGAAAGCCTCCCTCCGCAGCCGGGACAGGCAGACCGCGCCCGAGCCGCCCCTGGCCTTCGACTTCTCCGTGCTCATCCCCCAGCCTTCCATGGCCTGGGCCTTCGGCCTGGCGGCCTTCCTGCTCTCGATGTCTTTTTCCCTCTTCGGTCCCGGCGTCATCAGCCAGTCCTGCTCGGACCAGAGCCTCACCGTCTGCCCCCTGGACCAGGAGAAGCCATGATCCGCGACTACATCCCCGGCTGGCGTTCCGTCACCAAGACGAGCCTCCTGTTCATGGCCGTGGCCCTGTCCGTGGCCTTCTACCTGCGGACCTACGACTCGGCCACGGTGAAGATCATCATACTCGAGCTCGGGACCCTCGTCGCCTTCGGCGCGTGGCTTCTGGGCAGCCTCCGGGAGGGCCGTTTCGAGCTCCCCGTGCCCGCACTTACCATCATGCTCCCGGCCGGGGCCCTCATCCTGTGGCACTCCCTCCTGTTCGTGCTGAATCCCTATCATCTGGCCCGCCTGACCGACTTCGTCCAGCAGCTCTGCTTCCTGCTCGCCGCCTTCCTGGGCGCGGCCGTGTTCACCAGAAAGGACCTCCGCGTGGCCGTGGCCGCCGTAGTGGGCGGTTGGACCGTGGTCGTGCTCTACGCCCTGCTCCAGCACTTCGGTTTCGACCCCTTCATCTGGAAGGGCGCTTTCGGCGAGCGCGTGTTCTCGACCCTCGGCAACCCCACCTTCCTGACCGCCTACATCCTCATCGCCGCGCCGCTCGCCTTGGGTTGGTGCTGCGACGAGTCCATCCCCGGCTGGGCGCAGGCCAATTGCGCGATCGTCGCCTTTTCTTCCTGCGTCGTGCTGTGCTGGACCGGCACCCACCGCACCGCGCTCCTGATACTCCCCATCCTGGGCATATTCGCCTTCTTCGCCTACCGTTTCCTGGCCGAAGACAAACGCCTGGCCGCTCTGACCCTGGCCGGCGCCTGCGCCGCGGGCTTCATCATCACCCGCGCCATGGTCCCCGCGGAGCAGACGAACTACCGCTGGGGCCCCGGGTTCAGCGTCGAGACCTGGAAGGGAACGCTATCGCTCATCAAGAACCAGCCCTTCGTGGGCTCGGGGCCCGGCTCCTTCTGGATCCGCTACCCCGCCTTCCGCCGCCCCGAGATCATCCTCATGGAGCATCAGCATAACACCGAGACCGACCACCCCGAGAACGAGTTCCTCGAGCACTGGGTGGAAGGCGGCATGCTGTCGACCGTGCTCTGGATGCTGCTCTTCGCCTCCGCCCTCCGCCTTTGCCTGCGCAGCTTGCGCGAAGACCCGGGCTACGCCGCGGCCTTTTTGGCCGCCGTGGCCGGCGCCGCGGCCGCGTCGCTCTTCACCATCTCCTCCCGCTTCGCCGCTCCCGGCTGGTCCATGTATTTCGCCGTCGGCCTGACCGCCGCGCTCGCCCGCCGCGGGCCGGAGGACTCCGTCATCGCCATCCCCGTGCCCTTCGAGGCTCCGCGCCGCCTCGCCGCCGTGGCCATCATCGCGGCCGGGCTCTGGGCCGGCTGGCAGTCGGTCCGGCATTTCCGCGCCGACGTCAGCCACAACATCGCCATCTTCTGGGCCAAGCAGAAGGAGTGGGACAAAGCCTTCGAGCAGTTCGACCGAATCCCCCCCGGCGCCCCGGCCTACATCATGGCCCAGTACTTCAAGGGCAACGTGCTGCTCGACCGCGGCGGTCCCGGCGACCTCGAAGCCGCCGTGGCGCAATACCGCCTGGTCCGAGGCCTGGCCCCCGACTACGTCCAAGTCCACTTCCAGGAAGGCTCGGCCCTCGAAAAACTCGGCCGCATCCCCGAGGCCGTCGAGCGCCTGGAACGGCAGGCCCAGCTCGACCCGGTCTGGGACACCGGCTGGACTAAGCTGGCCGGTCTCTATCGGAAGGCCGGCCGCAGGGAGGACGCCCTCGCCGCCGAAGCCAAGGCGGCGGAAGCCAAGGAACGCTGGGGAACCGCGGGCGACATCCCCAAGCCCGTGATGGGCAATCTGAAGGAGTACGGCGGCACCGGCGTCCAGCTGCTCTTCGAGCACGGCGAGACCATCGTCTCGGAGGTCTACAAGAACGGGCCGGCCTATCAGGCGGGCATCCGGCCCGGCGACCGCATCCTCGAATTGGGCGAGGCCAACCAGATCGTCCCGCTTCTGAGCGAGGGCAAGCCCGTCAAGCTCCGCATGCGGGAATTGACCGCGAAGGAAGTCGCTGAAAAGCTCATCGGGGAACCCGGCACCGAGGTCAGCGTGGCCGTGCTCCCCAACGGCAAGGGCACCAAGGTGCGCGTCCTCACTCTCAAGCGCGCCGCGGTGCACTTCATCCCCAGCTCCCAGAGCCGCGAAGACGCCCTGCGAACGATCGCCGCCTCAGCCCACTTCTAGCTACCGGAGAATCCCCCCATCCCGACCTTCCCCCGCAAGGGGGGAAGGAGAACCGTTCCCCTCCCCCCTTGCGGGGGAGGGCTAGGGTGGGGGGTCGATTACTGGATGCCGAGCCGCTTCATGAAGGACGCCTCGCTCGGCTCCCTCCCCAGGAACTCCCGCATGGACACGTCCTCGTCCACGCTCGAGCCGCGCTCGAGTATCTTCCGGCGGAAGTCCAGCCCCACCGCCGGGTTCAGCAGCCCGTCCTTCTCGAAGCGGCTGAACATGTCCTGCGCGTAGACCAAAGACCACAGGTAGCCGTAGTAGCCCGCCGCGTACTCCGACATGATGTGCCCGAACCGGGCTTCGAAGTGCGTGCCCGGCGTGGGCGTCAGGTAGCCCCTGTCCGTGAACACTTTGTTCAGGATCGCGGTGGTGTCCTCGGGGACTTTTTCGTCGTGGTACGCCATGTCGAGACTCGACAGGGTCACCAGGCGCAGGTAGGACAGTCCCGACAGCGCGTTGCGCGCCGCCAGCATCTTCTTCAGGAGCTTCTTGGGCAGCTTCTTCGCCGGGTCCTTGTAGTGCCCCGACAGCCGGTCCAGGACCTGCGGGGTCCAGACGAAGTTCTCCATCATCTGCGACACCGACTCCACGAAATCCAGCGCCGTGTTGGAGCCCGAGAAGCGCGAATACTTCGCGATGGTCAGCGTCTGATGCACGATGTGCCCGAACTCATGGAAGAAGGTCTCCACTTCGTCGTGGCTCATGAGCGCCGGCTTGTCGCCGGTGGGCTTGGTGAAGTTCCCCACCATGGCCGAGACCGGCAGCCGGTAGCCCCCGTTGGGCAGGGCGCGGGCCAGCACGATGTCGAAGGCGGCCATGTGGTTGTACTTCCCCTCGCGCGGGTACAGGTCCAGGTAGAAATGCGCCATCAGGCGCATGGTGGCCGCGTCGCGGATCTCGTAGAGCTTGACCTCGGGGTGCCACGTCGCCAGCTGCACTTCCTTGAACTCGAGGCCCAGCATCTCCTGATACAGCTTGAGGGTCTCGCTGACCACCCGGTCCACCGGGAAATAGTAGCGCACCTCGTCGGAATCCAGCCCGTACTTGGACTGCATGTACTTCTTGGGATAGTAGCCCAGCTGCTGGCCCACGAGCCCGGTAACGTCCCAGTTCTCGACCTTATCGGCCTTGGGGTCGTCCAAGCGCTTGAGCGCCAGGAGCGCGGCTAGGTCGCTCTTGGAGGGCTTGGCCAGGAGCTTCTGCAGCCGCCCCAGGAAGTCGTTGACCCGCTGCGGCGTCTTCGCCGTGCGGCGGTAGTCCAGCTCGTAAGCCGCGTAGGAGGGGTAGCCCAGCATCACCGCCATGTCGCGGCGCGCCTTGAGCGCCTCGCGCAGAAGCGGCAGGTTCTTGTCCGCGGCCTTGTTGTTGAAGCGGAACTCCGCCTCGCGCCGGGTTTCGGGCCGCTTGGCCGTCTCCATGAGGACTGTGTAATGCGGGTAGTCGAGCGGCACGCTGAACTTGCCCTCGCCCACGGACGCGAGCTCGGCCAAAAAGTCCGCCGGGACGCCTTCGAGCCCTTCCTTGGCCGTATCCAGGGCCGCCTGGTCTTCCTTGATGTTGTTTCCGAGGTCGAGTTCCAGGCCCGAAAGCCGCTTCTTGAGCGCCTTGAGCTCGTTTTGCTTGTCGGCCGGCAGGTCCAGCCCGTTGCGCCGGAACTCGAGCAGCATGTCGGCCAGGAGCCGCTGATCCTCACCGGTCAGCGTCTCTCCCTTGGCCGCGTACTCCTTCACCGCACGGAACACGTCCTCGCGGCCCTTGAGGTCTATGAGGAGCTGATCCGAAATCTTCTCGATTTCGAGGGACCGGTCGCGCACGGCCGGATCCGGCGAGACCTGGGAGAGGAAGGTGATCGGTCCCATCACCGCGGCGTAATCCGAGAACGCGTTCTCCACCGCCGCCACCGTATTGTCGAAAGTGCGATTCTCGGCGGGCCGGGCCGTCACGCCGCCCAGCGCGAAGAGGAGCCGCGCCTTGCTTTCGGCCAAGATGCGCGGCATGCTCTCGGCCTTGATGCCGAAGTCCGGAAGGTCCGCCGCCCGGGCGGCTGACGGCAGGGACGCAAATAGGACGACTGCGAGGATAGCCTTCATGCCCACCTCCAAAACGACCTGAAGTGGATTATACGACTTTGATCACTCCGGCCACAGACCGGTCATCGGCAGGCCACGGCTCTTCCGGAGCAGGCCCAAACTGAACTGGATGGCCACCGGACTCTCGAGAAGGAGGCATAGCATCAGCAATGCTTCGGGCCGGAATGCGTAGACCGGGGATCGCCGGGCTCGGCCCGAGGGGATGATCAGGCGCATCTCGTCGGCCGTCAGCTGGAACCAGAAATACCGTCAATCCTCGGTCCGGAACCCGATGGGAGGCTTCGGCGGGTCGATCGGCGCCATGAGCTTCCGGATCGCCGCAAAAAGTTCTCGGATGTATTTATCATGCCTCCCGATCCGCCGCTCGAGCTCCGAGAACTTGGCCTCCATCTCCGCGTTCAAAGACACCATCTCCTTCAAGCGGATGAATGCCTTCATGATCGCGATATTGACCTCGATGGCCCGGGGACTCTGCAGGACGCCAGAAAGCATGGCCACACCCTCCTGGGTGAAGACCAATGGCAATTTCCTTCGTCCCCCACTACCTTTTTTTGATATTGCAGATTGCAACATCAAACCCGCGTACTCCTCTCGGCTCAACTCGAACATAAACTCTTCAGGGAAACGCCGGATGTTCCTTCTGACCTGTTGATTCAACCGCGCCGTGGTCTCCCCATACATCGCAGCAAGGTCCGAGTCCAACATTACCCGTCGACCACGGACCAAGAATATCCGTCTACTAATCTCATTGATTGGTACCAGGGGGGCCTTGGATTCCATTCCTCCATATACGACTGA
>MGTY01000009.1:81786-84078 GCA_001799695.1 Elusimicrobia bacterium GWA2_69_24 | reverse complement strand
CTCTTCGCGCCCAGTACGGCAAGGACCGGGTCGTCTGCCTCCCCACGAAGAATCCCTCCGTCATCGAATCTCTGAAAGCCATCGACGCACAGCCGCCGCCTCACCAATGAGCGAGGACCCGGCTCGATCCGCCTTCCGACCTCTACCTTTCTAATTATCCGGGCCCGAGGCCAGCTCGCGGCAGAGCCGGGCCGGCTCGGGCGGGAGCTCGGCGCAGGAGCGCGGGCCTCCCCCGCCCTCCGTTGAAAGCTCCTTGACACAGCGCACGCGCGACGAGAACGTCACGATATCGATGCAGGCCGCGAGGTCGCCGGTCGCCTTGGACCTGACGTACCTGCAATACTGCGTGGGTGAGGCCACATCGCGGCAGAGCTCGTCCTTCTTCAGGGCCGCGGCCAGGTCCTCCAGGCAGAAGCCGCGCGTGCGGGAATCCGTGATCTGCTTGCAGAGACCGGGATCGCTCCGCCGCTGGGCGAGGCTGCGCAGGCATTCGGGCCGGCTGAGCGGGTCCATCGCGGCGCAGACGCGTTCCGGCCGGTCCACCACGAGCAGGGCATAGCTGCGGTAGTCGCTGTCATTGACGGTGACGTCGTAAGGGGAGTCCTTGCTGCCCTGCGGCAGGACCTTGCCGTTGACGGTCAGTTCGGTGAGAACCGCCAGGCCGCTCCAGACGCACATGGCGCCCTTGGGGCAGGGCGAGTTGACGAAGCCCGTGATGCGGATGGAATCGCGGCTGCGCGCGATCCGGGCGACGCCCCCCTTCTCGAGACGGAACTCCTGTCCTAGCGCGACGGAGACCGCCTTTTTCGCGGCCGAGGCTTCCACGGCACAGGACATGCACGCCAGGAGCAGGACTGCGGGAACCATGGGCTTCATGCGTCCGAGTGTAGCAATTCGAGCGGCCCCGACGGGCTTCCGGCAGCCGGTGGGGGCATAATGATATGCTCGCTCCGGTCATGCTGCGTTTGAGCCGGACTTCCCTGGCCTTGGCGCTCCTGCTCCCATGCTTGGCGGCCGGGCCGACGGTCTTGGCGGCTGCGGCGGAGGACCCCGCCTGGCAGCGGCCCGCGCGGGCGCAGGCGGCGCGGGATGCGGCGTTCAGCATCCGGTATTATCTGAGGCGCTACGGAGAGGCGCCCGTCCTGGCCGAGCGCCTCGACCGGCTGGAGGTCCCGGATCCCGGAGGGAACCCGACCTTGCGCTCCTTGGTCGAGTCCGCGCTGCGGCTCTACCGCCGGGAAGCCTCCGCCGCCGAGCAGCCGGCGCTCGCCGAGGCGGCCCGGCGCACCCTCCTGTATTTCGGCGCCGCCGATACCCCCCTCTTCGCCCCCGCGGCCCCGGAGCTCCTGCCCATGGCCCCGGCCTCGGCCGCGCCGGGCTGGCCGCCGGGGACCGCGGATACGCGGGACCTTCCCATGGACGATCCCCGGGGCTATGCCCTGCTCCGCCTCGGCGCTTTCGGAGAGCTTCTGACCAAGCTCCCGACCGGTCTGCGCTTGCATACCGCGGCCGGAACGGAAGGCGCCTGGCCCGAGGGCTGCCGGCCGCGGCGGGCCTGGCGGCTCGCGTTCCCGGGAACGGTGCACGGCTTCCAGGCCCTGGCCGGGGAGTGCTCCGACGGAGGATTCGCGCTCGCGCTGTGGGGGTTCTCCAGCCCGTCGCTCTTCCTGCATCAGGCCGCCCTGCAGCGCGCCGCGCTCGCCGGCGCTCCCGAAGCGCGCGTGACGCACGACCCCTCCGCGCGCGCGCGCACCCGGGACGACCTGCTGTTGGCTCCGTTCGGAGAGGGCTCCCCCCTGCCGCGCCGGTTCGACGTGCTCGCGCTGGGGTACTTCGACGAGCTGCGAGATGAATTCGCCGGAGCCGCGCTGACCGAATCATCCGGCGACGGCTGGCGGGGGTTTTCGGCGCGGGTGGGAAGCGCCTCCTTGGTCGCCCTGGAGATCGATGAAAGCTGGTATGGGGAGTGTCTGGGAGCGTCCGTGGCCCGCCTGCTCGAAACGGGCGTCGCCTTCTCGACCTTGGCGTTCGCGGGCTCGGCCGGGGCGCTCGATTACTTCCCTCCCTACTCCCTGGTCTTCCCGACCTGCTTCCTCTCCCGCACGGGGGAGCGGCTCGACCTCCCCAACGCCTTCGCCGGGGACGGGACGCAGGACTGCCACCTCGCGGTGGAAAGCCCGCTGGTGGAGACCCGCGACCTGCTGCGGGCCTTCGCCGGGAGGGCCGCCACGGTGGACGTGGAATCCTTCGCCCTGGCGCGGGCGGTCCGGGAACGCCGGCTGGCCCTGGGCG
>MGTY01000009.1:80562-81740 GCA_001799695.1 Elusimicrobia bacterium GWA2_69_24 | reverse complement strand
GCGCTGCAGCGGCCGATCGGGCCGCTTTCGGCGGCCGCGGCCCGCCGCGCCCGGGAGGCCCTCGGCCCGCTTTCCGCGGCGGAACAGGCCTTGGCGGCCCGCATCGAAGCGGAGACTCCCCCGGTCATCTGGCGGACCCGGTCCGGACGGCTGGATTGGCTGCTCCGCGACCGCGTCGCCCTGGCGCCGTCCCAGGTCGACCGGCTCAAAGGCGGGGACTCGCAGCGGCGCTCCCTCACGCCCGATTCCGAAGACGCCTTGTACGGCGCGCGGGACTACCTCTTCGCCGGGGCGGGTCAGAACGACGATGCGGCGCTTTACGGGCCGGTCCGCGTCTTCCTCTCCAGCGCCGCCTGGAGCCGCTCCTTCGCGACCCGGAGCTCCGGGGCGAACTTCCTGGCCCGCAGCCGGGGCTCCGGCTCCGGCGTCCCTCCCGACGCCGAGCTGGTCTCGGCCCGGCGCGGCTTTTTGGCCGAAGCAGTCGCGCCGGCGGACTATCCCTCGCGGCTGGCCACGCTCGCGGTGGAAGGCTACCGCGCCCTGGCACGGACGCGAGACTCCCGGGAGGTCGAATCGCTTATGACCGCGGCGGCCGCCGCCCCGAGGGCGGCCCTGTGGCGGGCGATCGACCAAGACACCGACGCCTATCTGGAGGTCAAGATCCCCTGGGCCTTCCCACTGGAGGCGGTCTCCTGCATCGAAGAGGATCCCGTGGGACCGCGCTCCGCCGGCGCGCCGCCGTTCCGGAAGGACTGCCTCGAGCCATGAACCCTTTCGCCGCGCTCGTAGGCTGCTGGATACTCAACGGCTGCTGGCCGCTCATCGGCCAGGACGGGGTGCGCCATTTCAGCACCCCCCTATTCTTCCACGCGGGGATGGCGATCGCGCTCTTGGCCTATCTCCCGGCCATGGGCGCGGAAGGGCGCTGGCGCCGGCTCCTGAGCGCCCGGATCGGCTGGCCGCTCCTGATCATGAGCGCCCTCAGCAGCACGGCCTGCCTGGTCTACATCGAGGCCCTGCGCTACACGACCCCGGCCAACGCGGCGGTCATGGCCCAGGTGGAGATCCTCTATTCCGCGGCGCTCTCGGCCTGGCTGCTGCGGGAGCGCATCGGGCGCCGCCAGATAGGGGCGAGCCTGCTCATCGTCGCGGGCACGGGGCTCATCATGGCGCACGAC
>MGTY01000009.1:78037-80531 GCA_001799695.1 Elusimicrobia bacterium GWA2_69_24 | reverse complement strand
CTCGTGCTGATCCCGTTCAGCGTCTGGTGCCTGCTCCATGGGCCGCGCTGGAGCTGGACCCCGGCGGCCATGACCACCCTCCTGCTCCAGGGGCTGTTCATGAACGGCTTGTCCTTGTATCTGTGGTATCAGGCGGTGCTGCGGCTGGACCTGGCGAAGACCACGGCCTTCCTGCTCTCCTATCCGGCCTTGACGATGCTGTTCTCCTGGGCGCTGGGCAGGGAGACCATCTCGGTCCTGCAGGTGGCGGGACTGGCGGTGACGCTGTGCGGAGCCTGGTGGCTCCGGCGGATCACGCTCGCGGCGGAGAAGACGCGTCCGGTCCCGGCAGTTCTTGCGTCGCAGGCGGCGGCAAGATAGGCTGGACCCCGGAGACCGCGGCGGCCCGGCTGAGCTCCTGGTAGAAATCGGCGGCCGAGTGGATGCGCTGGTCCGCGTCCGGCTCCAGGGCGCGGCGGATGAGGGTCTCCACGGCCGCGGGCAGTTCGCCCGCCGCTTCCCGCACCGGGGCGTATTTCGCCTCCAACTTGCTCAGCATGGCCGCGCCCGGAGTCCCGCTGAAGGGCAGGTTCCCGCTCAAGGCCTCGTAAAGGCAGACCCCCAGGGCGTAGATGTCGGCCTCGCGGCGCACCACGCCCTGCTCCTGCTCCGGCGCCATGTAGGCGGGTGTGCCGATGACCGTCTTGGTCATGGACTGACGGGCCAAAGCGTCGCTCACCTGGCGGGCGATGCCGAAGTCCATCACGCGGACGACCCCGTCCTTGTCCACCATGATGTTGGCGGGCTTGAGGTCGCGGTGGATGACGTTATGCTGGTGGGCGTACTCCAGGGCGTCGCAGACCCCTTTGAGCAGCTTCTGGGCCTCGCCCAGCCCCAGGCGGCCCTGCTCCGAGATGAGCTCGTAGAGGTTCTTTCCCTCGACGAATTCGAAGACGAGGTAGGCGTCCTCCCCCTCCTCCTCGACGGAGTAGATCTCGACGATGTTGGGGTGCCGGAGCTTGGCAACGGTGCGCGCCTCCTGGAGAAAGCGTTCCCGCTCGCGTGGGTTCAGGCGGATCTCGTCGCGCATCTTCTTGACCGCCACGCGGCGGTCCAGGCGGCGGTCCAGGGCCTCGAAGACGATGCCCATGCCGCCCTCGCCCAGGTTCCGCTTGTACTCATAGCGGTCGGCGAGGCTCGCGGGGGCTTGGGGTTCATCCGCCCGCGGCTCCATGGAGGGCGGGACCTCGCCCGCCGGTTCGGCGGAGCCGCCCCGCAGCAGCACGCTCGTGCGTTCGCGGATCGCCGGGCTGCTCAGCAGGCCGAAGCCCAGGAGGATGGCTCCCCCCAGGGCGATCAGCCAAAGCGGGAGCCGGGAGCTCTTCTTCGCGGGACCGGCGTCGTCGGCAGCTTTCCCGGGCGCGGTCTCATCGAAGATGGCCGTGAGCAGCTCGTCGTCGGCGAGCTTCAGCGAATCCATGTACTTCGGCCGGTACCGGGGGGAGAGGATAGCCGCGTTCTTGAGGTCCGAGCGGGACTCCTGGAACTGCTTGAGGCCCGCCTCGGAATAGGCCTTGTTGTAGTACCCGACGGCGTCCCGCGCCGAGACGCGCAGTATCGAGAGTGCGTCGCCGAGCCCGGCGCGGTAGTTGCCCGCCTTGTTGTTGGCGAGCGCGCGCACGGCCAGCAGGGGCCGGCTGTCCGGAGCCAGGCGCAGGCCCTGGTCCGCCTCGGCGATGGCGGCGGAGTAGTCCTGGGCCTGCAGGCGCGCCGTGGCCCGGACGTAGAGCGCCTGGGTGTTGCCGGGGTCGAGCTTCAAGGCCTGCTCGGTCAAAGTCATGACGGCGCTGTGGTCCTTCACCCGCAGGGCGCTGAAGGCCTCGCGGGCCAGGGCCATGGACTGTTCCCGCGGCGGCCGCCCGGCCACCGAGTTCAGGGCCCGGGCCACGGCCGCCGGGTCGCGGCGGCCGTAGGCGATCTCGCCGCCGCCCTCGAAATTCGTCGACGGCCCGCCGCCCCCGCCGGGCAGGCCCGGCTCCCCCCCCTTCTCCGTGGCGCCGAAATCGGGCTTCTGGGTATTCAGTTTCTGGTCCGCCATCTTGCGCTCGGACAGCTTGTAGATGGCCGTGGCGCGCGGGTCATCGGGATTGACCTTCAGGACCTGCAGGGCGTCCGAGCGCGCGCCCTCGAAATCGCCCTGATTCAGCCGGGCATGGGAACGCCCGTAGTAATTCTCCGGAGTCCCCTGCCCGGCCGCGATGCGGTTCGTATAGTTATTTTCCGCGTTCGCCGCGGCCTGCTGCTGGGAGATGTTGCCCGGGTCGTAGGCGGTGGACCCCGTCCCGCAATCGGAAGGATCCCCGTCGTCGTCGCATTCCGGGTACAGATCGCCAAGGAACTCCTCTTCGCTCTTGGCGTCCCCCTTGCCGGGCACGAACCCGTCCGAGCGCTTGACTCTCAGATTCCTCTGATTGATGATATCCGCAGTGACCTCGCCCAGGCCGACGGCGATTGC